>CAZMPL010000295.1:0-4701 GCA_964567805.1 uncultured Pirellulales bacterium
GTCCTGCTCTATTAGAATTATTCGCAATTTCCCTGCTTCTATTTGATATATCGTTGTTTCGAGATATTGTCTCGTTTGTTGTATTTCTGGTTGTTTGTCTGTTCGTTATTATATTCGAGCGAGACGAAGTATTTGAATTCGAATTAAAAGTATCCGAACCTATCGAAGTTCCAAGACTATTAGTCAAGCCCGAAGAAATTGTTGTGGGATTACTAAGAGAAGGTGTGTTTGTTCTCGCTGTTCTTGATGAAACATTTCGATTGGTATTGATAGAGTTATTGGAATTTGTCTGAGGTTGTGAAGGTTTTATGTTAGTAATAACATTGCGTTCTGGAGCAGAAATTGAAGGACTGCTCGTAATTGCCCGGCTTTGAGTACTCGATTGTGGTCGAACAGATATAGCTGGATTATTAGTAATAACACGGCTTTGAGTACTTGATTGCGGCCGAGAAGAGATCGATGGTACAGAAACTTGACTTCTGCTTTGGGATTGAACTGAAGGACGCGATACAGAAACAGAAGGCTGCGGTGCTCTCATCGCCGGAGCCGGCATAGGAGCCGGAGCCGGTGCAGGTGCAGGCGTTGGTGCCGCTGGCTGCGAAGCCGCCCGTTGTGAATTTTCCCGCCCTGAAGAAGATGCTCGATTATCTTTTCTGGCAAAAACTGGTTCGGCCGAAAAAATTAAGGCCGAAGCCAGCATTAAAACCGCTAACCTCAACTTTAGCTGGAATGATGGCCTTAACATGATATGTTCCTTTCAATCTAAACGTTAATCATATACTTCTTTCTATACGTAAAAGGCACGAAATTGCTCATTGGTAACAAATATTTTTTAAAAATGCAAAATTGAAGGGGGGATAAAATGATGCAAAATGTAAATGTAGTATATATAAGGAGATGTGAATAAAAAAAGCTCACTGGATAATGTCCCAGTGAGCTTTTTTGAATTTATCTAAGTTTATCTAATTTATCAATAAACTCTATTCAAATCGTTATTTACTTTCCCGGATTCACAGCAAGTACTGAATACAACGAAGTTCGAGCACCGATGTAGAGAGTTTTATTATCTGTTCCGCCGAAAGCTAAACTTCCGGGTCTTTCAGGTAATTCGACAACACCAATCTGCTCGCCGTTACTATTGTAAATGTAAACCTGATCGCTTGCGATGTAAACGTTACCTGCCGCGTCTTCTACCGCCGCTGTACCGCCGCGTTCTACGAAAACGTAGTGCTTAAGAGCTTCGTTTCCGAGAAGTTCTGCACGATATGTTTTGCCGTCGTCTTCGGATGCGACATAGAATTTGTCACCAGGTGCGAATGCGTCCATATTGGAACTTTGAGGAAGCGGACGCCATGTACCGCCGGCTTTGATGGCGACTTTGGTTCCCGGAGCATAGTAATACTGACGTGGAGAGTTCTCAAGTATAGAAGCAACCGCTGTATTACCTCCACTATATACGTAGTTACGATTTTCCAATAAATCGTCCAATATTGACATCATGTTATGTATTCCAAGAGGTATAATAAGCTTTGTTTCCGGCAGTGCTTCGGATACTCCTGTCACTGTCTGCGGAGCGGCTCCATTTTGAGATAAATCAAGACTAAAAACCGGACATCCGCTGTTGCTTCCTCTACCTATCATTAAAAGTGTTGATGGCGCTACAAACGACATAACCTGAATATTATCTTGAGTTTGGGCAATCTGTACTGCTTCCTTATTAGTTTCGTTCCATTTTAAGATTCTGTTATTTGTGTCATCAGAGAAATACACAGTACCCTGTTGATCAGTTGTTAAAGCTGTAGCATTTGTGTATCCGGTTGCAAGTTTCTCAAGTTTTGCGCCAGACTGGAACAACTTGCTCGGCAATGGGAGCGGCTGAGGAGTTTGCATGCCTTTATTTGCAACAAAGTTTGTGAAGAATTGTTGACGAACCGCTACGCCGCTATCTTCTACAAGCACCGCTGTGTCGAATGCATGTCTGGTCTGGGCGAATACCTTCATATTTTCATATCTGATATTGTCAGAGTTACGAATTATCATGCCGTATGTTGTTGGTAATGTAGTACGTGAAACACGATACATGTATGTATTGGCAAAAAGAATGTTCTTGCAGTTTTCCATGTGCATTGAATTAGCTCTATGTCCGGCGGGGTTTTCTTCTTCGGTTTGCAGTGCATAGAACTCCCAGTTCTCTACATTTTGTAATGCAAGTTCAACACGGTTATGGTGTTCTACCGACATCTGGTAAATCTTGCCTTTTGTTGAAGTATTTGTAATAACCAGACCTTCGCTCGAACTTGTTCCGTGCGGCCAATCACCACGGAAAATTCCGCCGCCGCCGTCTGTTATCATAAGGTCTGGATTGCGGAAAGTAGTATCTGCATTGCCGGCACCAGCTCCGCCGCCACGGCCGAAACCGCCGCCGCCACCGCCAAATGATACGTCATCCAGCAATGATTCCGGACCAGCCATCCAGAGAACGGCTGCAAATCCACCGGGTGATACGGAAATTGAGCATACGATATTCTTTCCGTCTTTTGGTGCGATTATACCACCGATACGTTCTCCGGCAGCAGCACTTCCCTGTACGTTAAATGAAGTTCTGCTTGGGTGTAAACCTATTATAACTGTATCTTTCTCAAGTCTTACCGGTTCAGCAAAGCTATATCTTCCTGATGGGAAATACAGTGCTTTATGTGTTTTCATTGCCTCTTTTATTGCCGCTGAATTAGTCTGGCCGTCGTTACCTGAAGCTATACCGACTGTAGTTGCATTTACCCATTCGCTCATAGGAGGCAACTGTTGAATATCAGAAGCAACTTTAGGTGCAGGTTGAGAAACCGGATGTTCCTTATGTTTCATCATAACACCCAGTTCTCTGCCGTCCTGACCAATTTCGAGACCTGCTGAGAATTTATCCATTACATAATTTTGAGATGGAGCTCTGAGAAATCCGTCTCCCCAATAAAAAGTCGGGACGTTATTACAGGCGATATTTTCAAAATTTATTGTAGCGTGTAAATTTTCATAATTACCATGTTTAAAACCGGCCAGAGTAATATTATTCATAATTAAGTCGCGGCCGTAAAGTTGTTCAACTTCTCCAATATATAATTGAACAGCAACAGGCATATTATCAAAACTGCATCGAATCATTGTAAAACCGGCTTCCATTGTTTTGATGCCGGCTTCACTCTGTCCTTCGAAGTGTGAATCCATGAGAATGAATTGCCATACTGGAGCTGTTCTTAAGGTGATAATTCCGTATTTTCCACCTTTAATATAAAGATCATTGCTTTGATTTCCTATATCCTGAACACCGGCGTAAGCGTTTCCAATATTCAAATCCATATGACGTAAATAACTATGCTGAGCTACATGAAAACGAACAGCTATAGCCGCTGGGTTTCCATTTTCAATTTCAATATTAATATTATCCATACAGCCATAGAAGGTTGTTTCAGATGCATCATTGAAGTAACCGCCTCTGCCGCCCATCATGCCTCCCATCATACCGCCACCGAATCCGCGGTTTCCGCCGCCTCGCTGGCCACCACCACGGTTTCCACCGCCGCGAGCTGCGCCAAATCCGGCACCACCGAAGTCAGCTCCACCACCGAAACCTGCTGCTGGTTGTCCGGCCATAGCACCCTGAATGTTACCTGCTCCAGGTACTGGTGCTGGTGTAGTCTGGCCGCCGCCGCGTCTTTCACCCTGGGCTCCGCCTCTGCCGCCCATCATGCCGCCTTGGCCGCCCATCATTCCTCCACCCATCATACCTCCCATCATACCGCCGCCCATCATTCCGCCTCCGGCACCTGAATTTCCGGTTGAAAGGCTTCTTTGTGCAAAATGGAACATATATTTTCCTGTTCCCCACTGAAAATCAGGAGAATTTGCCGCAAGGACAATTTTTGGTCTTTCTTTTCCATAGCCGATTAAGCGAGTACCGCCGCCAACGATAACACCTTTTGATATACGATAGGTGCCTTCCGGAATGAAAAGAATTCCGCCGCTGGCTCTGCTTACAGCTTGCTGCAGGACATCAGAATCATCGCCAATACCATCTGCATGTAAATCAGGGAACTGTTCTTTCGTTAAAAATAAAGCTCCTGAATCGTCAGGTTTTTCGGTATATATCGAAGCAGAACTCGGCCTGTAATTCGGGTCGGTCTGCGCCGATACAGAAATTGAGCAAAGGGTGATTAAAACAACAATTAGTGAGGTGCGCATCATAAATTTACTCCTTCCTGAAAATGTTAATATTGGAATACTATTTAATTTTTAAGTAAATTGCTTTGGGATTATATAGGAAAAACGCCAATTAGTCTAATGAAAATGTTGATAATTGAGCAAAAAATTACAATAAATGATTATTGTCGGTAACTTTTCTTTAGGGAAGATGGTATAATTATTAACACTGACTTATAATATATGAAAAGTACTGTTATTTTAATTTCATAAAATTAATATTGTATTCGATAAAATTTGGATGGGATAAAAAAATGACAGAACAAAAAACAACCGCAAATTCCCCTAATGCACAAAATTCATCAATGACAAAAACAATTGTTATCGCAATTGCTATACTTGCAGCCGCATTTGGAATTGGTATGGTTTTGAGAGAATTACGGACCGATTCATCTGAAACTGAACCAGTTACTCAGATTGATGACGGCCAGAATCTCGATACTCAAGAAG
>CAZMPL010000296.1:0-4698 GCA_964567805.1 uncultured Pirellulales bacterium
TCAGCATTGTATCGGCAACTATTTTTGCTTCGTCATCGACTTTAGTGGAAAACATATTAAGCAGAGGTTCAATATAATCGCTTTTATTCGGTATTTCCCTGTTTTGAATGAGTGCGTTGCAAATCGCAATACGAGCGGGACTATTATTAGTCAGATTCAGTGTTTCAATAAGAACCTGTTTTGCATAAGGATTCTCATTGAGAAGCAGGAGGCCGGCAGCGTCTTTACGTTTGGTTTCATCTGTAAATGTCAGGAGAACTGTTTTGTTCAGCTCTATTTGCTCTCTCTGTATGTTTGTTATATTTTCGGTTACCGGCTCAACGTTACTAACTGTTATGGCAGGATTTTCCCTGTTTGGTTCAGTTGAAGCTCCTGTGCCGCTCCGTTCGGCTGATACAGTCCTGCATCCAAGAGCCATAATTATGATGACAAAAAATACTCTCTGCAAACTCATTAAAATCACCTTTAGCCCGCCTGACGCGGTAAATATCGAAATCCTAAAGTGTTTATTACCTGAAGATTTCATTGTATTAATTTAATAAAAACCAACAAACCAGAAGTTTTCATTTTTTTTACTTTTTTTAAATATAGCCATTATGGCCTTGGATGAAACTGTTTATGCATTTTGCGCAGCCTGGACTGGTCAACATGGGTATAAATTTGTGTTGTCGAAATATCAACATGGCCAAGCATCTCCTGAACACTGCGTAAATCAGCTCCGCCTGATAATAAATGGGTTGCGAAGCAATGTCTTAAAGTGTGTACTGTTAAATTTCTCGGCATCCCTGCACGAAGAGCGTACTTCTTAACTAATCTCCATATTTCAATACGACTTAAAGGCCGCCCGGTTCGCGAAAGTAACAAAAAATCTTCACTATGAATATTAGCTATTTTCGGACGAAGTCCAGTCATGTAGTCCCTGATAGCGGCGATAGCGATTTTACCGACCGGTATTATCCTTTCCTTGTTGCCCTTGCCGATACAGCGGAGATAACCTATATCGAGATTCAAATTGGATTGTTTCATATTAGCCACTTCGCTTGCACGGGCGCCGGTGGCGTAAAGCAACTCCAGTAAAGCCTTATCCCGCAGGTAGTAAGGTTCTTTCTCGTCGGGTGCATTTATCAAATTGACAACCTGCTGCTCATTGCATACGCATGGTAATTTTTGCCAGACTTTGGGACTATCCAGAATCTGGGTGAAATCATTCTCAATCAGTTTCATTGAAACCGCGAAACGCAGGAACATTTTTATGGCAACGAGACATCGCTTGACGGTACTCTCGATTTTTTCCTCTCGCGAGAGTTTAATCATAAATTCATGAATCAAGGACGGCTTGATTTGACGAAGTTGTTTTATGCTCCGCGATTCGCAATACTCCAGAAAACCCTTCAAATCCCTGCCGTAAGCAAGAATGGTATTATTGGACAATCCAGCTTCCACGCAAAGATAATCCAGAAAACTTTTTACAGCATTTCCAAAGGGAAACTCAAGAATCTTTCGATGAACAGATTGTGTCTGAATAGATGGCACAGTAATATCACACAAAAATTAACACCGAAGCGTCTAAGACAAAACTAAAAAATTATTAAACGATTCAGGCGGTTTTTATCGGGTTTATGTCCCATAAGGGTTATATTTTTATTCTTTAACTCTTAATTATATCGTCTGTATTACAAGTCTTCCTTTAAACCAAAAAGCTATCGCAGTTCAAATAAAAAGTTTTTTTCTGTTATTGTTCAATTTAGCAATTTTGATGATTGCCCGAGGTGTCGAACTGCCCTTAATATTGTGCCAATTATTTGAATCTTTTTATGTAATTTTATAGTTGTTTTTCTGCACGATGTCTTTGAAGGATTTTTCTAATTTTTGAAGTATGAAGTGATAAATTCCCGCTTAAGATTTTCAGTATTGTCACCGGAAAATTTAAGTCAACTTTATTATTTTGTTCCTTATTTTAAACAAGATAAAATCTCAAATTTTATGATTATGCAATTTAACTGTTTACAGTGAAAATATATCAAGTAGAAAAATTTTAAAAATTTTTAATGAAAAACTTGTTTTTTGTTGTGTGTCTGGCCTTATTATAGGAATTATGTGATTATTTTCAAAAATTATTGACTTTTTATTTGCAAAGTGTTAACATGGGCAATTATAAATATGAAAATGAACTATCTGGAGACAATACTCTATTTACGCTTGGGTACTTTGGTAGCAAGGGTGATATTGTTTGTCTGAGTGAGAACTTCAAAACAATCATACTGATTTTCATTTTTTTATTGTTCTGAATTCTATCTGAAATAGTGTTTAATTATTGTTAGTAATAATTTTATATAAAAAATTTATTCAAAATTGAAAATATACAAATAAAAGGAGAAAAAATGAAAAAACTGATAATAATGATGGCAATTTGTTTAGCGATGTTAATGTCGGCATCTGTAACAAAAGCAGAGCTAATGACACAAGAATTTAGTGTAACATATCGTGACTTTAAGGGTTACAAAGAATCAGGCGGACACATTGATTTTCAATGGGCGGATCGCGCTAACAGCACCCCTGGTTTCTCATATGACTTAGATCTTGGCATAGTAGAAGATACACTTGATTTGGATAATAGGAAACCTGTATATGCAGGAGATACTCCTTCTACACATGGTGCCGATAACTTCAACAAGTGGTATAATGATTCAGAAAAAAGTAAAACAATAGAAGGATTATCACTTACTTTCAACGAAACATCTGAAGGTTCTGGTAAATATTTTTTTGATGATCAAACTTTCTTTCCATTAGATGGTCGTGAAGATACTTATGGAAACACTCCTGGTCAAAGTCACAATTTCCATTTCACTATGGAGTTACACAGCACTTTTACTTATAGAGGTTTAGGATTAGGTAAAGAAACATTCAAATTTATAGGTGATGATGACTTATGGGTATTTATTGATGGCCAACTTGTTATAGATCTTGGTGGTGTACATAGTTATAAAGAAGGTATAGTAGATCTCTCTACTCTTGGTCTTACAGAGAATGAAACTTATTATTTCGATTTATTCTTTGCAGAACGTAACACTACAGATTCTCATTTCTATGCTGAAACTTCTATAGCATTTGAAAATCCAAAAGTTCCGGTTCCAGGAGCAATATTACTTGGCCTTCTTGGTATGGGCGCAACAGGCTTGAAATTAAGAAGATTCGCATAATTCAGAAATATATTTCTAATTCATAGTATTTAACATTCTGTCATTTACCGAAAATGGCAGAATGTTTTTTTATGTCCGGATTTTTTATAAGATATAACTATGAAGGCCTAATCATTATTTCCAACGAAATAGTTTTATAATAATACTCTTGATTATTAAATATTTTGTATATATTCTTTAATGAAATATTTTAAAAAGGGTAGTACTGAAAAACTGAGGACACTTTCCAAAGTATATAATATTTACAGAAACATAAGTGGAAGCAATTGAAATACATAATTTAAAGAAACGATATGGCAATGCCAGGGGAGTAGAGGATTTATCATTCAACGTTAGTACCGGTGAAATCTTCGGTTATCTCGGACCCAATGGTTCGGGTAAGACTACGACCATTCGCTGCCTTATGGGTATGCTTCGTCCAACGAGCGGTGATTGTTTTATACTTGGTCACCGTGTGGAGCATGGAAAAGCGACTCAGCACGAACACATAGGTTATCTTCCCGGTGATTTTCGTATTTGGCCGGGATTAACCGCACGCAAATCATTAAAACTAATGGCGTCACTGGGAAATTGTGACAATACTGATAAACGGCAGGAAGATTTGGCGGAAAGACTCGGGCTTGATCTCGATAGAAGGGTCGGCGCTTTGTCAAAAGGCAATCGACAGAAAGTAGGTTTGATTTATGCCTTTCAGCATCAGCCGGAAATTCTTATTCTGGATGAGCCTACAATCGGTCTCGATCCCTTGATACGGCAGATTGTTCTGGAGTTGATACGTGAAGCCGCACAGCAGGGAACGACGGTTTTATTATCATCGCACGACCTGAGCGAAGTATCAGCGATATGTCAAAGAGCCGCGATTCTTCGCGAGGGACATCTGGTGGAACTTGCGCCTGTTTCAAATATAGTTCAGCAGGGAGAAAGACATCTCAAAGTCTGGTTTACAGATGAAACAAAGGTTCCTGTATTTCCTGCAGAGAAACTTCCGGGCGTACGAATAGTTCATCAGAATTCGAATACTATACAAATTGCTTATCAGGGAAAAGCTGATAAAGTTCTGAAATGGCTTGCGGAGTTGCCAGTCGATAGAATCGCAACTCCTGAAACGTCACTGGAGGATGCATTCATTCAATATTATAAGAAGGAGGCCAGGTTTGAAAAATAGTCTCCATATAAAATACGGCTGGTCTCTATTCAAGTTCAATGCGTTTCGCACATTCCCGATATGGTTCCTTATCGCCTTGATGATTTTCCTCATGCAAATTGCTGTTTGCGGCATAGTTCATGACAATAAAACATTAACCGCAATGCTCGGCCTGCTGGATATATTTCCTTTTATAAAAACCGTGTTAGGTGGTGACTACCTGCGTGCCGGCAATACATCTGCCCTTATAACTATCGGGTATAAACACCCGTTTGTTCTGTTTCTGTATATGTTCTTCGCCGTGAGTGTGCCTACGGGTTTACTTACTGGAGAAGTGCAGAGAGGAACGATGGA
>CAZMPL010000297.1:0-4696 GCA_964567805.1 uncultured Pirellulales bacterium
GGTTTCCGGTGGTAAATTTCCTCTTCTGCCAGGTTGTTGCGGCTGTGGTGTTACTGCTACAGGAGTACTGGCATTCATACTGAGTCCTTTTCGATCCTCATAATAATATTTTTCTCCTGCAGAAATACCTTCACTATTTACTGTAGAAACCTGGGCATCGGATGCACGCCTACCCATCCCGCCTCCCATCATTCCGCCGCTCGTTCCCCCCGTCATGTCTATTTCATATTTCGATGCTCGTCGGGACATTGATACACTTAAAATACCGTAAAATCTGAACTGCTTTATAGAATCATATAATTTAACAAATGCAGGTCTCTGCCGGACAATGCTCACCATCTGCATGTTGGTTTTTTGCGAAGTAATTACATAACCTGGAGGAGGAACAACGTTCCAGCTTAACTGGTTCATTTTCAGGCCGGGCAATTCCACGCCGCCGAGCTTCGTATTATCGAAGGACATGCCTTTGGGACGATAAGCATAAACTATTTTTACACCCACTGTACCGCCGAGTTTTCCGAACGCGACCTGGTAATCACCTTCGGAGCTTCGCTGAGGTTTTGCCTGTCTTCCATCGACCGCGAGTGACCAGAGCTGCGCACCATCTGGCAAACGGAACGTTAAAAACTGTCTCGATGCGTTTGCAATCTGGAAATTCGCTTCTGTTTGCTGCCATAGCTGGTTATCGAGATATGTCACTAAATTCGCCGATGTCACCAATGCGGTCGGTATCTCGTAGTTCGTATGCACGGAAGTTTTCAGAGATATTGCTGCGTTTACGCCTTCCGGCGCATTAGCGGCTTCGAGCTGATAAGCAGCGAGTATTCTGCTGGCCTGTACCGGTAAAGGTGGAAGGTCTATCGCGTCTATTTCTTTTGTTCCGACCGGAGTAATTTGAAGAGCAAGTTCCTCGTTTGCCTGTATCGCGAGATGTTCATTTATCTGTCCATCGCAAACAGGTCTGATTAGCGGAACTTTCAGCGTATTGCCTTCGACCGGACGTTCGTAGCTCGCGTTAATCACGACTGTTCCCAAAATAGAACTATCGAGATTCAACTGCCAGATGTCATATCGCTCGGCAATTTCGTTCGCTACCGGGAATGGAAGCGATTGAGGAGTGACAATACTCTTCGAGCTGATTTGCGTATTCGGCGATGTAATACTGATTGCCTGCCCGATTGACTTGTCGGCAAGCATATACAATTTTTTATCCGAAGCACGGGAAATCGTATATTTGATTTGCCAGTTGCCGGTATATTCCTCGACTTTCATATTCACAAAGCCGGCGGAATCACAACTCTGTCTCGGCTGCTTTCGAGTTACATTAAGTTCGATTTGGCCCTTTGTCGAAGAATTATAGTTATAAGCATATTGTATCTGTCTTTCCATGCCGAGAGTCACCATTCTCGCGACCGGAATTTCTTCAAGTTCTGCAGCGACATTTTCCGGAGCGGCATCCAAATCACCCTGCGCCGAAACAGATACATATCCAGTTATTGTCTCGCCCTGTGACTCGATTAAAGGAACTTTAATCTGTCTTGGGTCCGCATTGCTCGACCATTCCCAGTTACTTGGAATATTCTGCAAAACTATAGTGACGTTCGCCATTTCTTCCGGCTGAACAGGTTTTTTAAGTTCGATTATTAAAAGATCCCTGTCTCCTTCTTTCTGGGTACGATATTCGAATCCCATCTGCTGCTGATTGACAAGGACATTCGCTATTTGCCATTGTTCGGACAGGGCGCGAAGAACGAACGTCATAGCAAAAAGCTCTCGTTCTACTGCGGTAATCACGAAATTGCCGGTCAATGTCACCTGCTGGGTCGAAACAACAATTTTCTGCTGTTCATTAATACTTCTTCGCAGGTTTACTTCTTCGAGTTCCAGGCTGAGTGACCAGTTCTGGCCCCAGTGGAAATACAATCTTCCTCCCAAATTCGCATCGAGACCAGTAATCCACGCGGCCGCGGAAACATCTTCACGGCGTACTGAAGACAGAGTTTCGCCGCGAACGCCGAGAGTTTCGTCTGTATTAACCATTATATAGCCGCGTTGAGCGTCCGCATCGACAAGTTCAATACGCGGGCTGTTCCATGTTTGATTTTTCCTGGAGCACGCCGCCTGAATGCGCAGCGCAACTGTGCCGACTTTACCTGTACTGAGTCTTACGGTAAGAATCTGTGACACAGAATTGACTAAAGCAGAATCATCCTTGTTAATCGACCATCTTACCAGATTCGGACAGGTAACCTGTGTTACTGTCCATTCAATCGGCAGTTTGAATTGCAATTGTCTTACACCCCTTCTGAGAACCTGTACAGTATAGAGACATTCGAGGCTCTGGTCGGTTGCGGTCAGTTTCAAAGTCGTAGCTGATTCACCGAGCAGAATCGCTTTGTCGTCTTCTTTCCTGCCGTTACCCATTAAAATAACGGTAAGTTTATTTTGCCCGCCGACGACCAGTTCCGCATTAGTGACATCCTTATCTTTATCATATACCGTTTTAGAAACAGGAGAAGTCGAGTGAATTTCCAGGTCACCAGGTGTGGTAAGTGACAATGTCCCTGCGGTAGCTTCCGGTATAGAGACACTGAACTGCATACCGCCCCTTGTCAGTTCCTGCAATTTTGTTTTCGCTTCGATTTCAAGCTTATGCGTCCCTCTTACGGTAATAATCAATACCAGTCTGCCCAACTTGTCATAACCGAGAGGCGCAGGATTGCCGTCGAATGTAACACGATTCAATCCTACCTGCGCGAACGCAAGCGGAATCATAACCGGCTCTTTGCTCATTGATACGACTTCAAGAGTCCCGGTTATAGTGACATTCTCCTCTTTTATCTGCGACGAATACTGAGCTTTTGTAATCTGTCCCAGCTTAAGTCCTTCATCGGGCAGTTTCTCAGCGGCGGCAAGCAACTCATCGAATTGTTTGCGTTCCATGAGAACGGCTTTATTCGCAGGATCAATCAAGGCTGGCAAATCCTGGTATGGAACATAAATATCAGGTTTCGATTGCCCGAAAGCTGCGGATAAAACCAATACCGGCAAAAGCATAATCGCAAAGATGATTAATCTGGATTTTTTTATCACGTCAAATTTTTTCAAACATGTATTAAAGCATTTCATGAGTTTACTCCTGACGCCTGTCGCGGCAGAGCGCGAGCTCGACGGAAAAGCTTTGATTATTTCTGTTCTTTTGTATCATCAGACTTTTTTTCAGGTTTTGTATCAGCCTGTTTTTTAGCTTCATTTGCCTGTTTCTTTTCTAATGCCTTCTGTTTTTTAATCGCGGCATTCTTTTTCAGTTCAGGCATTTTTGCAAAGTACCATTTGCCGAACCATAATAACAACACGAGAGCAATCGGGAACCAGCCCGTCCTGAGAACACGTCCTACAAGAACCGGATTGAACAGATAAATAATTCCGGCGAAAAGAATTACTCCAAGAATTATCATAAGCCTGTCCTGACCTTTTAATTTGAGCATGAAGATTCCAGCGGCGACAATAACAATCCACACGATAATACTGAAAGTCTCTTTGCCCATCGCAAAAACAGATAACGTTCCCGGGCTTCCCTGACGTACAAAATTGTAATCACGACCCTGGCCGGCAAGATTGAATCCGCCTATCGGTCTTGGCGGCGGAACCCTTTGTCCGGAAGCTGAACTGTAGTGTTCCTGAACAAGAATATTAAGCATATTCTGGGAATCGTAATTTCCGATTGGTGAAAATACCCTGCTATTGCCGAGGAAATAATAGCCATCGGGAATCCATACTCGCCATAATGTCTTAATCACGGGAATTTCTTCGGCTAACACCGGAGCGGTAAGCTTCGAAGCACGAGCGTTTTTCAAACCGTACGATACTTCGAGTATGAATCTCGAAACCTGTCCCGCGGACGGAGGCAGACGTATGATACGTTCGTTTGCTGAAACTCCGGTTTCTACCGGTGCTTCGTCACCGTCAAGAAGAACCGCGGTAATTTCCGCGCCTTCAGGTAGAGTCATAGCAAGTCTTTCACCTTTACTCGTTTCAAGGAAGAATGTCGCGTGAGTATTGAGCATTCCATCTCTCGCGAGAACCTGTTCTACGATAGCGGCGTTTACGATTGTCGTGAAAACAGCCGCTTCTTTCTGAACTACTACAGGAAGTGACAACTTGAACATCGGCTGATTATATTTGAAAGCGAGCGATGCTGATTGCCTGTGAGGTGTATAAGGCAAATCGACTGAACTGCCCGCGTCTCCCGATGTAAGACCTTCTGTCACTGGCGTTGCGATAGCGAGAGTATCAGCTTTCGCGATAGCTATAAAGCCGTTCTGGTCGGAAAGTTTTCCGGCAGCGAGTATCGGCGGTACATCGACGTTTGTTGCCTGACCTACTTCGCCGGCTTTGAATGTTCTTCTGGTACGTACCTGTAATTGATAACTATTGTTCACTTTCGATTGCAGAACAATTTTATAATACGCCCATTTTATATCATCGCTGGAAGTATCATTAGTATCAGTGACCTGGTCTGCGGGAAGTTCGCTGATACGCGGTTTTTCCTTTATATTCGTACCGGAAATATCAACTCCCTCGTCCGCAAAAGCAGCAGGCATTTTCAGGTAGAAAGTATCGACCGGGGCATAGCGTATAGTGTACTGAATAATCGCTTCATGGTCAATGGAACCCTGCTGAATATTTACAAGCC
>CAZMPL010000298.1:0-4695 GCA_964567805.1 uncultured Pirellulales bacterium
TGTAACGTTCTTTTTGCCTACTTCTCTGGCTATTGTTTTGGTCATTCCAATCAAACCAGCCTTGCTTGCGGCGTAATTGCTCGAACCGGCCTGGCCCATTACACCAGCTACGGAGCTCATATTTACTATTCGGCCGAATTTATTCCTTACCATAGACCTTAGAGCCACTGTAGTTGCCATAAAAGCCGCTTTAAGGTTAATATTAATTACTCTATCGAAATCATCTTCGCTCATCTGCATCATAAGCTTATCGCGGGTAATACCGGCGTTATTTACCAAAATACCGATTCCGCCGTATTCGGATGCCAATGATTCGAGAATTTCAGTCAATTTCGGTGTATCAGTGATATCGACTTTTTTGGTGATAACGGAATAACCAGCTTCTTTAACTACTTTTTCAAGTTCTTTGAGCTGTTCTTCGTTTATATCAAGACCTGCTACGATACGACCATGTTTTAACAATTCAAGGACTATCGCCCTTCCAATTCCCCTCGCCGCCCCAGTTACTACAGCCAACCTTTGCTCAGACATTTCTTCGTCTCCATACAATCCTGTATATTATAAAATCAGGAATTAATTTAACAATTACCCATATTAACATGAGTTTGATTCAAGAAGATATAGACTATATACAATAATCTCCATCTTGGCAATGTTTTTTTCATTATTTTAAAAGAATACTTTAGAGAATAAATTAATATGACTAATCGGTTTTTTCTACATCAAATCCAGGACGAAGAAAAAATCGAGCATTTGGAAATGCTGATTCTACCAGAGTTATTAAACGTTTTAAAATCACAAGCAAATCAAGAATACCACCCTCCAGTTCTGGTAAATGCGGCAGCAATCCAGCCCAAGCGGCAATAGAACGCTCAATTCCGATTAGAGCAACCTTTGCCGAACCGTTTGCGTCATTTGTGCTGCACTCAATTTCATTTGGATTTGATTGTAAAAAACTCGATGCTGCCCGGATAAGCTTGACGTATATCTGGTGCTTGTACCAGTTAATGACTTCAAGACAATCGTTTATTTCAACAATATCATTATCAGGATTTGTGCCTGGTATATCAGCTTGTATATGAGAAAGAAAATCATCCCCCTTTGTTTTGAATTGGTCTTTATTTTCCCTAAACCAGCTATCAACCTTTCTGATATATTCCATCGCTATGATGCTATACGGCTGCTGCTCAGCCATTCCATAAATTTTATCTTCTTCAATTCTTATTTCATCACAGTCAATCTCGTCAAGATTAATTCCCATTTCCGTTGCTTTTTCCAGAACCATTTCCAGTGTAACGGTAGAAATCTCATGCAGTTTATCCCAGAACGCTTTATTGTTAATATCACGTGCTGCTGGATCGATGAACTCCTTTTCGCTGATTTCGAAGTTCATACATTGTGATGTAAAAGAACACCTTTCGCACCATCTGTCACAATAATTATAAATACCAGGAATATATTGTGGCTTTTTCGCTATTTTCCTTATAAATTCCTTGTCCATATTTAATCACAATTTTTCATTGAGTATCTTTCGACTCATGAAATTATTCTTCTGAAGAGTCTTCTAAAATTGGCTTAAGAAAATATTCAGGGTCTTCTCCGTTAATTATCAGGTGTTGGTAGCACTCTGGACATACCCAGTTACCATCAGAGTTGGTGTAAGCTTCGTTGATACATTCATCATGGTCGCAGTCAGAAATTGATACAAAGCAAAAACGACAATGATCATGATCCCATCCATTCGGATCTAATTCATATTTCTTCGAATCATATTTCTGGCCGGTGTATAAGAGGTACTTTGTCCGTTTCTTGTTTACAAGAGCCGGTCTTTTAGTCCACTTGTGTAAATCCCATTGCTTTTTCTGATACTCCGCAATCCATTCTCTTACTTCATCATAATAACTATCAGTCATTACTATAGCTCACAATGAATAAATTAAATAATAGAATAACATCCTTTTTATTTTCTTTCTCCGAATTTTATATTTCACAAAAAGAACAGATATTTTATTCAGAGATATTATAATTATTTATTTAGGAGCAACCATATTATCATAAATACGCATTTCATCGATAAGGCCGGACCAGTATGTTCCTGCTGTTTTTGCATAGTCTGTGCCGAAATAAAGACCATTCGTAGATGGTTGATTAAATACACGCGCCTCAGGGTCTCTGCCCGCTTCGATGCCATCAATATAGACAATTCTAAAAGAACCGTCCCAGTTCACATGAACATGATGCCAATTACCATCAGTCACGACAACATCCGTAGTTACCGGCGGTTTTCCAAAGCGTGTTTCAGTTTCTGTTAAGCCCACTAAGAGCTTGCCATCCTGATCGGTAGATAACCAATTCGATTTGTCCACTTGAGATATGATAACCTGTCCCGGCCCGCCGTCTTTAATCCATACCGAGAAACTAAAAGGCCCACCGGCAGGACCGTAAGTGTATGCTACGCTGGCGTAATCATCGAGACCGTCGAATTTCAAGGCACCATCTATTTTTCCGCCTTCAGGCATCCAGAGTTTATCTCCACGCACAGTAGCCTTGAATGTACCAATAGAGTCATATGCAAACATGCCGCTTGCTTCGTCGAATTTCCAATAGGCCTTCAATTCAAGAGGTAGAAATTCTCCAAGCCAGTTTTCAGCCAGAAGAGTCAAATCTTTAATATCGACAATGCCATCTCCGACCGAAGTAGGTCCGAGATCGACATTTGGGTCATCCATTTTCCATGATTTTGCCAGATTAGCATAGTCAAGAAAATCCACACGTTCATCAGCGTTAAGATCCGGCGAAAATGAAGCACCTTTGACACGCATTTGGAGAGAATACAAAGAACCGCCAGCGGTAATGTAAAGAGTCTTGCCCTCCGGACCGCCAAAAGTAACATTAGTTGTTGTTTCTGGTACACTGATTGTTTCGATTTTATTTCCCAAACGGTCGAAAACAGCAACGCCGCTTTTCGTAAGATAGATATTGCCTTCCTCATCAATTGTCATACCATCCGAACCCTGCGAGCAGAATAAACGTTTTCCACTCAGAGTACCGTCAGATTCGATATTATATCTATAGGTTTTATTTCCATCGTAATCACCCACATAAAGATAACGTCCATCCGGCGTACCAATAATACCGTTTGGCTGCTGAAGGTCAGTAGTCACTTGTATTAAAGTCAGCATATCCGGTGCAAGGTAATAAACATGCCGGCCGCTGACCAGGGCTTTGCCGCTGCGATGATCCCACCAGCTGCGTGACCACAATGGGTCGGTAATATACAAACCTCCCAAACGTCTTATCCACAAGTCATTGGGGCCGTTTAAGAGTTTTCCCTGATAGTTTGTCACAACGACTGTAACAGTACCGTTTGGATCAATTTTCCATAGCTCGTTATGGTAGTCCGCACATGCCCAGAGATTTCCATGCCTATCGAAGAAAAGGCCGTTTGCCCGGCCGCAGGGAGAAAGGAATGTGCTTATTGTGCCGTCAGTGGACAATTTCATGATTTTATTGTTCGGCTGGTCAGTAAAGAAAACATTGCCGGCCGCATCCACCGCAGGGCCTTCTGTAAATGAATAACCGGCAGCAATTTTCTGCGGTTTCGCACCATCGGCAACAACTGATGCATTCGCTGTAGTAAAAACACCAATACTTAACGACAATATTACGGCTACGAAGACCATCCAGGAACTCTTCATATCGTCCTCCAATGCTAAAATCCCATTAATAACCTATTGATTATTACAATTATTAAAATTGTACCATAAATAAAGCCTTGTGGCAAGGCAAAATATCTGATACTTCAACTCGAAATCACAATATATATCTGATACAAAGTCCGATTTAGAGCATTTTTTGCATCCAGACCGTATCAAATGTTTTGCCGTTCTTTTTGCCCACCATCTTAAAACAGCCGCATTCTACGAAGCCATTTTTCTTATGAAAGTTTATACTCCCTGGATTGAGCGAGGAAATATTTGCCAAAATGGTTGTGATACCTTTGTCCCGACACGCTTTTTCGAGGAACTCAAGCATAATTTTTCCAAGCCCTTTTCCTGTATGATTTATATCAATAAAATATGTAATTTCCGCTGCATGAGAAAACGCAGGCATAGAATTATATTTCCGCAGCATTCCGAAACCGAGCAATTTGCCGTTTTTATCTTTTATGGTAACCGTCGGCAAATCTTTTGCCATTTGCAGAAACATATCGAAGGCCTGGTACGGCAGTTTATTTTCCGGATAAGCCGCGAATGAATTCTCAACGTAATAGTTAAATATATCAATTATTGGTTCGCGATCTTCATTTGTTATTGAATTTATTATATATTCCATTTTTTTCAACCAATCCCTGCTTTCCATAATTATTATTTTTATATTTATAACGACAATCCGCAAAGCAGAAAACGGAAGTTTTATTTACTCAAACTGACCGATTTCGTGTTGTCATGCTGAACGGAGTGAAGCATCTGGCTCTCGAATAAGAAGTTACGAACGATACATATTGAACATTCGCAGGCCAGATCCTTCGTTTCACTCAGGATGACAACGATTCTTATCCTGTATATGCAATAACACTTATAGTATTATTTGATTCTTAAATGGTCAGTTTGAGTTATTTATATAATTCAAGAATAAATATATTAGGTAATTATAAAAGAATTGGCACTAAATTAACAATATTTTGAGCTAATA
>CAZMPL010000299.1:0-4673 GCA_964567805.1 uncultured Pirellulales bacterium
TTTGAAAGCCAGATGTTTCGTCCCTTGAGGACTCAACATGACAGTAGCATAAGAGCTTTTAGACTGATGTTTTAATAAAACTCCGGAGATGCTTTGATGTATATTATACCCGCGATAGATTTGATTGAAGGCCAGTGTGTTCGGCTGATTCAGGGACAATATGATAAAAAAATCAATTATGAAAGTGATCCTGTCAAACAGGCTCAATCTTTTATAAATGACGGGGCGAAATGGCTTCATATCGTGGATTTGGAGGGCGCAAAGGCCGGAATACCTGTCAATACCAAGACAATATCTTCAATCGCGGCTCTTGGAAAATTGAAAATCGAGGTCGGAGGCGGCATACGCAATGAAGAATCGATAAAGCAATTGCTCGATACAGGAGTCGAAAGGGTAATAATCGGTACTAAAGCAGTTACCGATTTTGAATGGTTTTGCGAAATGGCGGAAAAATTCAGCGGCCGTATTGTGCTGGGTCTCGATGCGAGAGGTACGAAAGTTGCTACGGAAGGATGGTTGGAAAATTCGTCCGAATCTATGCTGAAATTCGCTAAAAAAGCGGCCAAATTACCTCTGGCGGCTATTATTTACACGGACATTACTAAAGACGGTATGATGTCCGGGCCGAATCTTGAAAGTACGAAGGCTCTAATCGAGCAGGTAAATATTCCGGTTGTCGCTTCCGGCGGAGTTACGACTATCGAGGATATCAAGAATGTAGCTCAAATAGGGGCTGCGGCGGCTATAGTCGGCCGGAGTCTCTATGAGGGAACAATTAAGCTTACCGATGCGATAAAAGCGGCAGGGTAAATAGTGCCATAAACTCTATAAAAACAATATTTTTATAGATATTTCAGTTTCTGAAAAGAGATTTGACATATTTATATCAATAGTATACAATTAATCTATTATTTGTGAGAGTACGCGTGTTTTATTAAGGAGTCCGGGTAATCCATATTTGTTTCTGTCGGCTGCCAGTAAAAGAGTAATTTTTTTAAGGTGAGTAAAGATGAGAACAACAATCATTTCAATTTGCGTCCTGAGTTTTGCCATATTCTGTAACACCGTTTCAGGTGATATCGAATCCGACCTTGTTGCTTATTATGATTTTGAATCTGTACCTGCTACACAGGGAGCGTTTATTTTAGACCGAAGTAATAATGGTCATATGGGATTTTTTCGACAGGACCAAACCACCACAAAAAGGCCGACAATAGTTGAAGGACCGAAAGGTCTCGGTGACGCTTTGTATTTTGATGGAAATTCCTACATTCAGATAGCTAATGATGTGGATTTCGACATAAATGATAGTATTACAATTTCAGTATGGTTTAAGGTTGATCAGTTTGATACCGATTGGCAGACTATGTTCAGCCGTGGTAACTGGTCATGGCGTATAGGAAGAAATAACTCAACTAACGCGGCGTGTTTTCATCTTTCCGGTTTTGGAACCATGTATGGAAGTTCAGGCGGGATAGATGTTAATGACGGCAAATGGCACCATATCATCGGTGTTTGGGATGGTTCGGGCAATGCGACAAAAATGTGGATAGACGGTGTTCGGGATACTGCACAGGATGATGTACTTACTGGTTCTATCGGCACAGGCGGCAGTGACCCGGTTACTATCGGCGCCCAGATAGATCAAGGTATTTTGCAAAGACAATGGAAAGGTTCTCTTGACGAGGTGCGTTTATATAATCGCGCATTAAGTGATAGTGACGTTGAAGAATTATGTGATTTTTCTTATTTGGCCCCGATGCCTGCTGTTAGTTTGCCGGCTTCGAAATATTATTATTTATACGGCAACAGTGCTACTATAAAGTTAGAAGGAAGTATTTGTGATGATGGTTTTCCGCTGCCAGGCAATCCATCTGACCCGAATTTATCTGATCCGAACAAGTTGAGCTGGTGGTGGGAAGTGACAGCAAAGCCTTCAGAAGCAGACATGCCTGTTTTTGCAAGTGATGATTCGGATGATATTGCCGGATCCGCTTTTATCTATAATGATCCCAATCAAACTATATTAATCGATCCTAATGTAACATTGAAAAAGCCGGGTTATTATGAATTCCGTCTGTACGCAAGCGATGGAGAAACAACTCATTACTCGACAACGAGTGTTCATTTGTATCCTTTTAATTACACTGACTATCATGATAAAGGCTACCTGTATTTGTCACCATTACCTGGTGCAGAGTATGTATCCACCGGCACAAAGTATATGCTTATTCGCTTTGTCGAAATATCTCCTTACGATTTGAAAAATCTGTCTTCGTTTATTTCTGTAAAAAATTCAAAAAACGAAGTTTACTGTGGAACTACTAAAATAGCATCTGATAAAGAAACAGTTATATTTACACTTGATAAAAATTTACCGAGCAATGATCTGATAACAGTAAAATTAAGTCCTTCGTACAGTTCAGGTAAAGGCACAGTAAAATCCTATGAGTATCAGTTTATGACGACCGGAGTAATGGCTGCAAGGTCTGAGATTCTTTATCAGAAAAATTCTTCAGTTTCGTTGAACAGCTCATCCTCGGGTTACAAAATGCTTGGGGCTCCTATGTCTTTTGCTAATGGTGTATCTGTGCCGAGCAATTTCCCTTATATCAATATCACCACAAATGAAAATCCGGATGATAGTTACATTTTCCTCGATAATAGAACAACCGGAAGCAATTCATATAATGTTATTTTCGATAATTATGGTTCGCCTGTCTGGTATTCGCAGATAAATGACGAAAGACGTGACATGAAAGTTCAGCGCAACGGAATGCTTACCATGCTCCAGCGCTCTCCGATGAGTTTTATCGGTCTGGATAAACATTACAAACAGGTCAAAATTTACACAGCCGTGAATGGAGCCGAAACGGATGAGCATGAATTGTTCGTACGCGAGGATGGTTATTATTTCCTGATAGGGCTCGTATTCAGTACTGTAAATATGAGCAGATATAATCCAGGCGGCCCAACCAGCGCAAATGTGGGCCAAACTCAGATTCAGGGATTTACACCTGAGGGGGATTTAATATTCGAATGGCGAGCATGGGACCATTTTGATATCAGAGATGTGGAATATATCGACGGTAATGGAAGTACATCTTTCCGTTACCCGCATATGAATGCAATTTATATAGACGAGGATGGCCAGCTTCTTCTCTCGACGAGAACTATTAGTGAAGTCACGAAGATTGATTTGCATTCGGGTGAAATAATCTGGAGACTTGGCGGAAATCACAGCAGCTTTACTTTCCCGAATGATACTGTGGGTCGTTTTCGTAATCAGCATTCAATTAGTGGATTAGGCAACAGGCATTATTTACTTTTCGATAATGGTAATTTACATAACCCTCCAGTTTCAAGAGGGGTGGAATATGCACTTGACCCAAATAACATGACTGCTACAGTTGTCTGGCAATATCCAAATCCAACTACAACGAGCTATTATTCACATTATATGGGAAATACACAGCGTTTGTCTAATGGCAATACACTTATCAACTGGGCAGTGGGAAACTTGCCTAAACTAACCGAAGTACGTCCTGACGGAACAAAAGCTTTCGAGATGAACTGGGTGAATAATTCCGAAGCTTATCGTGTCTGGAGATGCAAATGGGACGGCATGTCACAGGAGCCTGTCCTTCAGAATATCGAGTACCAGTCACTTAATACTCTAATCCTGATTTTCAACAAGTTCGGTGATCCGAATGTCAGCTATTATAAAATCTACGGCGGTAAAGAATCCGAACCGAATGAAATGTGGACTGTTTCGAATTCGACGCTTGCTTATGTATCGGGATTCCCCGAATCCGGTACATACTATTTCAGGGTAACAGCCGTAGATGTAAACGGTACAGAAAGCGGCTATTCCAATCAAAAAAGTGCTGTTGTAACTATATCGGATCCGACTTCGAATATGGTTAAAAATGGTGATTTTTCACAAGGCATTCAGAACTGGATATGGGAAACAGCTAATTCTGCTAATGCTTCTCTGGAAATTAAGGACGGCGTATTTCATTATATAATTACCAGTGGTGGTTCGACTGATTCAGATGTGCAATTACGACAAAAGGGAATACCACTCGCACAGGGTATGCAATATCAGTTCGAGTTTGACGCATGGTCTGATGGTTCGAGATATATTAAAGCAAAAGTCGGCCAGGATGTAAATCCATGGGCAAATTACAGCGGTATCGGAAATACATGGATTACGCCTGAACCGCAGCATTTTGTATATAAATTTACAATGAAAGACCCTACTGATATGGATTCGCGTGTCGTAATAAATGCAGGATTTATTGATAATGCTAGTGATAGTACTAATGATGTTTATTTGGATAATGTCTCTCTTAAGTGTATATCTGCACAATAATTATTAATTGAGGAGCGTTTATGAAAAAGTCTTTTGTTAAGACAATAAGATTATTATTTTGTCTTTGCTTTATTAGTTCAGGTGTAATTTATGCATCCGGTACTGATGTAAATTCATTGCCTGATAATTTTCCGCAGATTACAACAAATATTTATGATAGCAACGCAATTGGTGAAGGCTATATTTACCTTACAGCAAATAGTGATGTAAATACTATAGGCAATTACCTTGTCATATTGAAAAATGACGGTACTCCATTTTCTTATAAGGAAATGGAAGGTTCGTATGGATATGATTT
>CAZMPL010000300.1:0-4666 GCA_964567805.1 uncultured Pirellulales bacterium
GAATCTTTTTCCTGATTATCATTCATAATTTTGCTCCTATTATATCAGGGATTTTATTGAATCGGGTCATTTACAAGCAATGAATCCGTTCTGTTTGCGGGAACACTACCCAAAACAGGCGGCGTACCTTTGCGGATGTCACCCCCACTATATGATGTATAAATATTATCCTGATTAATTCCACAAAAAGATTTAGGCTCAAAATCCACATGCGTATCAAGATATAACACATTTTGCCCCTGGTCTTGATGACAAGGGGTATTGCCGTAATTTGCGTTACTATCCGGATTAAAAGAATCAAAACTCTTTTGCGGCCAGCCTGAAGGTAACCACGGATTTCGGTCAGCCGCTACCGCCATACCCGGTTCATCTGAAGTTCTTAATGGATACTTACCATAAGGCATGTGATAAGCATAACTATTATGCATCCATGGCTTCGGTCCGAAATCCCAGAGATCAACTAAATCGAAACCTCCTGAAGGTATAAATTCAGATACATCTACGTCACCACTTCTATTATTTTTCGGACAGATGAATGACTTCGGTGTTACATCACAATATTTAACTAACAAATAAAGAGAAGATGAGATTGTAGCTGAACCGCCAGTACCACTTGATGTAATCCCATAAGCATTCGTCGGATTTGTTGCGGTATAATTTACTGAATTGCCCCATGTACCATTGGGACCTCCTGCACGAGGCAGTTCGTCATCATAATCATTAGCATATATAAGCATAGCTTTGCCAAGACCCGCAAGATTTGTTCCGCATAAAAGCTGTATCGGATTACTGCGTACCTTTGTTAGAAAAGGCATTACTACCAGGAAAACACTCCCCAAAACAGCTATCAGAATTGTAGTTATAGAGAATTTGGTACCTGTTTTTAGACCTCCGCTAATTTCTATTCGTAACATACTTACAATTCCAAGTACGAAAGCTATTATAAATATAATCAGACTTGATAGGAAGAATAGACCTTTTAATGAAAACATCGCATTTTGTGTTCTTCCGGTAGAACGTGACATAAGACCAACAACAATTAATATCAAACCCAAAAGAGCTAAACATATCGCAAGTATCGCAAGCTTACTTACTTTGATATTTTGTTTCACAAATTCATCTAAATCGTAATCGGGAGTCCACAACAACGGCGTATTGCATTTAAAACATTTTCCAGCGTCATTGCGATTTTCCTCGCCGCATTTGAGACATTTCATTTTTTATCCCTTCCATTCATTTTTTAATTGGCGGATCATTTAAAAGTAAAGAATCTGTCTTGCTTGCAGGTTCTGTATAATTATGATTCAAGTCAGGATTATTTCGAGCTTCAGGTTTTATACCTTTACGAATATCACTTCCATTCCATGATGTATAAATATTATCTTTATTATGTCCGCAAAAAGAAAAAGGCTCAAAACTCACATGTAGATCGACATATAATACATTCTGTCCTTCAGAGTTGTGAGAAGGAGCATTGCCATTTTTTGTAACACTTTTATCACCATCAGGATTAAATGATGAAAAATCTTTTTCTTTCCATCCGGGCGATGGTATCCACGGATTTCTGTCCGCCATCATTGCCATTGTCGGCTGTCTTGTATCTGTTACCGGATATTGTCCGTACGGCATGTGATATGCATAACTATTATGCTTCCACGGCTGTGAACCAAAATCGAAATATGATATGATTTCCATTCCGCGTTTTTTTCTTCTTTCATTTTTGCGTTTAAAAATGCGATCCACTGCACTTTCAGGATAAAACTCACTTACTTTCCGGTCTCGCGGACATACAAATAATTTCGGTGAAGCTTCATATTCCATAAGCAGATATAGAGAAGCAGATATTGTCGCTGAACCATTTTCACCATTTTCGTCCAGGCTATATGCCTCTTTTCGAGTTGCGGCGTTCCATTTTACTCTTGAGTCCCATGTAGAGTTTTTTCCGCCTGCACGAGGAAAATCGTCATTCATATCACCTGCATAAATAATCATTACTTTACCTATAGCGGCAAGATTCGAGCCGCAAACCATACGATAAGCAACGCTTCTATTGACGAAGAACATAAAGTAAACTATTAGAAAAAGTCCCGCGAAGATGGGGATTATTATGGACAATAAGCTGAAATTTAGACCTGTAATTTTTCCGCCGCTTGCTTCAATTCTTACAAAACTGATAATGCCGAGTATTAGCGCAATTACAGAAATACATACCCCCGCTAAAGCAATAATATCAAAAGAACGAAGGATGAAAAAAAGGATTAAAGAAAGAAAAAACATAACCGGGCCGAGAATTGCGAAAATAATCGCTGTGATTGCAAGTCTGCTGACTCTTACTTGTATGATTTGCTCAGAAATCATCTCTGGCGCATTGCTTAATGGCGTATTGCAATTCGTGCATTTTATCGTGTCACCCGGATTTTCCCTACCGCAGTTAGAGCAAATCATTTTCTTATAACTCCAATATAATCTCTTTGTTTTTTAATCATAAATCCTCTTACAAAATTGATTTTATTATATGCGTTTTCGAGGTGTAATCAAGATTATTTCAATAATTGAATTGGAATGGAGCTGCTGTACAAGTAGGGTGTGCTGTGCACACCAATTCCAATTAAAGGTGTGCGCAGTATTAATAACATAAACCTATCCGCGCTCACTGCGAACTCGGCGGTAAAATATGATTTCTAAAAATGAATCTTGCAGAAAATTGAGATGAAAAAAAATGGGGCTGACCATAGCCGTTGACCAGCCCCCCATTTAGAAGAAAGGAGTATTATGATGTTAGCAAAAAACTGAAAAATTAAATTGCGTGATTATTGATACTGACCGACCGCACTCGGCAGTTCTGTTTTTCAGCTTTCCACTTCTACTGCTTTCTCTAATTATAATATAAATGATATTTCGAATGATGCCAAATTAATACCATTTGACAATCATATAAATGTTATCTATGGTCGTTTTTCGTGTCGAAACACTGTTAATATTTTTAATTTGCAGCTCGAACGAATTAATCTTTTCTATCGTATCGGCATTACCCTTTATTTCCCACGAATCAGCGGATTTATTGGTTTCGCCGTCATGAATCGGAGCGCTTATCGCATTCCAGATATCGGGACTTTCCGACCAGCCTGTCCCTATATTCCATAGCAGGTCACCAACTGAAATTCCTTTATCCTCGTAATGCTCGACACAAAGAATTACGGACGATATTACCGCACCGGCCGGTACAGAAAGGTCCGAAAACGAAAACGTCAAATATTCACCGCCGCCAATTCCATAATTTTTACCATCACTTTCCTTAAGCAGTGATATTATGTCTTCCGACGATAACATTTGTTTTGTCTTGATTTCAATGCATTTATCAACCGGTAAATTCTGAGATATTGGAGTACTTTGCGAAGTTAAATTCAGTGTAAATTCCTGAGTATCAGAAGCATGCTCTTCGCTGCTATCATCGACTTTAACCTTAACGTTATAAGTCCCTACCTGCTCTTCTTTCGGTTCCCATTCGATTAAACCGGTAGATGAATTTATTGTCATGCCTTCAGGTTTTGTAATGAGGCTGTAGGTTAGTGTCTGGTCGGCATCGGTGTCTCTTGCGTTTACATCATACGAGAATGCACTTCCGACTCTTATTAGCGAAACTTCAGGTTTTGATCTTATATACGGCGGGTCATTAACAGCATTGACTTTAATACGTACCGTGCCTTTACCAGTCCCTCCCTTACTATCGCTTACGGTATAGGTAAAAGTATCTGTGCCGGAAAAATTCTTAGCAGGTGTATATATAATCGTCTTGTTGTCGCTGCTGATAACAATCGAGCCGGATTTACCCTCGGCCGCACTTAATATAGTCAATATGTCACCATCCATATCAGTATCATTTGCCAGCACTTTCAGAGTGACCATATTCGTATCTTCTGTTATCTCGATAACATCATCTTTCGCGACCGGCTGGTCATTTTCAGGTGTAATTGCTATCGAGATAAACGCGGTGTTGCTATCGAATACGCCGTCGTTGACCTTGAAACTAAAACTATCTACGCCGCTGAAATTCTGTTCCGGCGTGTATACAAAATTCGGCTCTGTGCCGATAAGTTTTCCATGAACAGGATCAGCCAGTTTTGTAAATGTAACCGGTTTGCCTTCCGGGTCTGTTCCTTTTAGTGTAATTGTAACGGGCGTATCTTCCTTTGTAATGATACTCTCGTTGACCGCTGCAGGTGGATTATCCTTTTTGCCTTTGCATGATGCAATAAATCCTGTTCCGAGGATTACCAACAATGCACTAATCATTAGTGCCCTTTTCATATATACCTCCAATCCATTGAAATAACATTAATATTTTACCTATCTTATAGCTCTTATACATTTTGTCAAGTTCGCTATAAAAAACATTTCCTAATTGATTACCATTCATAATCCAGGTTTTTTACCGCCAAGTTCGCTGAGAACGCAGAGTTATTTACATAACTTTAATATTTCGCTGCATTCTCTGTGTCCAGTTGGGTGGCAGCCTCAAGCGCAGCTTGGGGATGGCATGGTCCCCCTATCATGGTATCAAGTGCATACCTCAAAATGATATAAACGGATTTTAATCTTGCAAAATCAAGCTTTTCGATTTAGAATTTGTTTTCCACTGAGAATATAAACAGTTCAGAATTATGAA
>CAZMPL010000301.1:0-4656 GCA_964567805.1 uncultured Pirellulales bacterium
AGGAGCTTCTTAATATCAAGTTCAGTTTTTTCAAATGAAAGCTGACTGGCCGGAATAATTTTAATTTCTTCAAGCAGGTTCAACTGTGAGTCAGAAATCAATCTTATAATGTCATCCTGCTGGTCAATTACCTGTTTTTGCGCCTGAATCAAAGCCGCTTGCCTTGATTTTACATAAGCTTCCGCCTGCTGAATCTGAACTTCCGAAGCGTCGATTTCTCTTCTGCCCTGAACCTTGGCAAGAGTATCTTCTGTTTGTTTGAGTAATTCTTTGTAAATATCTACGTTCTGTTTTGACTGTACAAGCTGCCAATAGGACGATATGGCTTTTGCGGTTATGTCTTCTGCTTTTTGGCGAAATCCGAGCATTGAGATTACATAATTTAATTTTGCCGCGTCTATCCCGGAAAGATTTAAATCCTGCCATGCGTCACGCAACAAAGGCTGTCTTAACTGGAAACTGAGTATCGGTTCATAGCGGGTAGAATACATTCTTCCCGCAAGGTCATCCCAGTTTCGTGCAAAAGCGTAAGTGAGCGACCAGTCTGTGCCTGTTATCAGTTTCTGTTTGATGCCTGCGTCATTGGTCCATGAATATGACTGACCCGGCTGATAAATACTGTTTGCCGGGTTGTCGTTATCTTCGTAGTTTATGTCACCGAATGCAGTGACATCGAATTTGGAAGCCGCCTTGGTTATATCGAGAATTGAAATTGACGGATCGAAACTGACTACCCTTATTTCCGGGCTATTCGCTATAGCTCGTTGAATGACTTCATCAAGAGTGAGAGCGGCTGTCTTTTCCCCTGTATTAGGATCGGTAATAATATCGATTTCGGGAAGGTTGATTTCATTCGAACTTACAGGCTTGAGAAGATCAAGTGACCGATTCGGGTCAAAGGAATCTATTCCCTGTCTGGTTTCATAATTTGTTAGTTGTTTTTGATATTTTGCCAAAGAATAGTTTTCGTTGACATTTTCAGAAATACAACCGGTGAATAAACATATATACAAAATACAAGTTATTAGTAATCCTGTAAAGATAACTGTTGGATTCTTTTTAACTCCGTAAGATACAGGACTTGTTATCATGATGGATAGATTACGGGGACTGCATATTGATTTTGTTTTTTGTATTTTTTGCATTTAAGTATTTATTAATTCGTTGGGAAACTGATCATGACAATTTCACGTGCCGGACGGTTGGTTTTGTTAGGTACCTGTACACGCACATTAAGAGTTTCGCTTCCTGCGTTACCGACTGCTGAAATGAAAATGATCTGGCCTTCTTCGGTCTTTTTTTGTGGTTCCGGAAATTCGACTACAGCTTTGCCGCCGTTCCTGAGATTTGCGGTTTGAGCCATCGGAACTGCTACATCAATCCAGAGCGGATCAATTCGAACAATCCTGATTACTTCTTCGAGTGCATTTACAGATTCGCCTTTTTCCTTATTAATGGTTTCGATTTTTCCATCAATCGGACTTTTTAAAACCATTCTTTCAAGCTGCTTTTTTGCTTCTTCATATTTTTTTTGCGTCTGCGTATGCTGGAATTGAGCTATATGCAATTGTAATTCGGCAATTTGAAAATTTAATTCGGCGTATTCTATTTCAGTCTCAGTTGTCGCGGCGGGTCTTTCCTTAAGTCTTTTCAAGTCAGCTTCTCTTTGTTTACGAGTAATTTCGGCATGTTTTATAGTAGTCTCGTCTTCGCTTTCAGCCCTGAGCTGTTCGAGCCTGATCTGTTCTACGCTGTCATCCTGTTGAACAAGCAAGTTATCAACCTGAACAATGTCACCTTCTTTATAGTTGATTTTTACGATGCTTCCTGGCTGAACGAAGGAGAGTGTTACATCCGCACACGGTTTCGTAATAGCATCTATTTTCTTTTCCGAACCTGCGTATGTTATGCTGCAGAATAACATAATAACGAGGTAAAAAGCGTTTTTAGAAATATTTCTTGTTATCATAAGTCACGTCCTGTTTTTCAACTTAAGATATATAGCAAAATGAAAGACTTAATGTAAATGATATCAGCCTGCTAAAATCTGAATTACATCACATTAAGTCTTTCATAATAGAATTTATATCCCCGGCTTAGAAGCTGTATCCCAGTCCAAGGAAGTATTTCGTATCTGTCTTATGCCTACCATCAGCCGGTGTTGCATCGTAATTTACTATCGCTTTCAAATTTGTGAAAAAAGTTTTTGTGAAATTTGCGCGGATTTCCGCGGTTGTTGTCAGATAATAATCTGAAAATTTTTCGAGAGCAGGATAGTAGGTGAGGTCATTTATGAATGTAATATTTTCTGCCAGTTTTTTGTCGAAATGATAACCGAGCTGCAGGGACATTTCACTGTTACTTTCTGTCTGATTATCATATTTTTCATATAGCGAAGCGATACCAATTTCAGTCGCGAAATTCATCTCATCCGATTCGATCCATTGATAGCCGCCACCGACGCCAACCGTGACACGCCTGTCCAGTTCGGCAACCGCGTCTTTTTCATAACGCGTATCAATGTATCCGTACATTTTTTGAGAGAAGAAATAATCATACTTCGCTCTTGCACGCCACCAGTCTTCTACAGTCTCATTTTCTCCGGTGACATCATCTTCTTTTGAGGATTTAGCATAGTCTGCGTTAAGTGTTGTTCTGTCTTTATCTGTTCGTTTGCTTGCATTGCCGCTTCCTGTTATGCTTTCCGCTTTTGTATTGCCGTGAGTTGATGTAATTCCCAAAGAAATTTCACCAGTCCATTTTGGTTCTGGTTTGGCAGGCGGATTTATCGAGACAATGTCATCTACTGAAAAATCCTGGGCTCGAATCGATTCATTTCCCAGAATTGTAAACCTTCCTGTTTGTGCAGGACTTAGTCTTTGATTAAAGCTGGTTCCGTCTTTAAGATTGACAATTACAGGTACATCGCTGCTCAAAGTCTCGATTCTCGATACATTAATTGGTACTTCTCCCGCTATATCTGAGTTGAAGATTAATTTCCCGTCTGTGAGACGTATAATCTTGCCGGTTATGACATTTCCATTTTTAAATCTGATTTCATCCGCGAAGCTGTTCACAGTGAACATCAGAACAAACAGTAAAATAAATATTCTTTTGCTCATCATTGGATCCTTTCAAATTAAACTGTAGTAGAACAACTCAAATTATAAAACTGTTTTTTTAACTTCCTTTTATCCAAATAGTTTATTTATCAATCTGTTCTTGGTCAACTATTTTACCAGATACTTTAAAAAAATAGAAGTTTATTAAAAATTTTGCCAAAAAAACCAAATTTATATTGACCTTTTAGCCGAAAATGAGCATAAAGTCTGCTTTATATAAACAAAAGATGTATCAACCTCGTATAGACTTAACGCAATAACGATTATGGAGTAGCTATGACAGATAATAAAAAAGGACATTTAACGCAAAGCGAAATTGAGAAATTTAAGGCTTTGCTTTGGGAAAAACGCAATGAACTGCTCGGAAATGTCTCTTATTTGGAAAAAGACATTAAAAAAGAAGGCAGCAGTGAATTGTCGCATATCCCAATACATATGGCGGATCTCGGATCAGACAGCTTCGAGCAGGATTTTACGCTCGATCTGATGGATAGTGAGCGAAAGCTCATACACGAGATCGATAGTGCACTTTTACGCATAGAGAACGGCGAATACGGCATTTGCGACATCGGAGGCGAACCTATCCCGAAAGCAAGGCTCGAAGCCATTCCATGGGCCAAACACTGCGTAAAATGTGCCAGTAGCAACGAGAAAAAATCGTTAAAAAAGAACGATTCCTACAGTAAATACGGCTATATGAACGACATGGATGAGGAAGAAGAATCTGATCAGGATGATATGAAGAAGGCCAACTAAAAAGTAATCTTTTTATTTCAACAGCCGCTTTAAGTACCTGTGGGCGGCTGTTTTTTTATTTTTTTTAAGAAAAATCATCATTTTTTTCCTTTTTTAAGTATATTCTTGACAATACCAGACAAAAGAGGTTATATTACGTAGCTTTGAACCAGATGGGAGTGTAGCTCAGTTGGTAGAGCAACGCACTTTTAATGCGTAGGTCTTGGGTTCGAATCCCAACACTCTCATTCCTTTTTTTATACAAGCCCTTGTCGCATAAGGACTTATGTAATTCTCTCTCCGCGAACATGCCTTTTTCTTTTTTTTAAATTGGCTTTGTTTTACAAATTCCATTACGCAATACTCAGCACGCAGAACTCAGAACGAATAAATTGGGTTTGTTTCGTAAAGATAGCGTATAGCATTTTGGGTATAGGCCCCACGGGCTCTATGCGGAGGTATAGTTTTCAACTTTTCAATCTCCGGTTAGTATTTTGAATTTAGTGCTTCGTGTTTCCCGCCGTAGGCGAGCGGACCTGTCCTCCGAAGCTTTAGCGAAGGAGGATTGGCTTTGTTTTTTCAATCAAACCCAAATATAGCCATGATTTTGCCATATTTTTTGTCATTTTCTCGTCACGGCGTAGTTAAAACGAAGCCGGATTGGCTTTTTTTTAAATATTTTCGCATAAATTTCGTTTTTTTATCCGCAGATGAACGCAGATTTGCGCAGATAAATAATAAAAGTAATGACAAACTCTGATAAATAATCTGTGATATTCTGCGTAATCCATGGATGATT
>CAZMPL010000302.1:0-4651 GCA_964567805.1 uncultured Pirellulales bacterium
ACCGAAACATCAAAATCAGGCGAAGGATACAATTTTTTCATTGTCTGGTAAATGTTTTCCGCCTGTTCTTTATGTCCCGACTGGAAAAATATAAGTATGGCGTTTTTCAACATATTTCTATGGCCGTTGTGCATAGTTTCCAAAGTGCCGCGATCTTCTTCTGAACTATATTTTTTAATTACACTCAGAATTGCATCGTTATAGGGTTTGAAATACCTCAAGTCCGGCCTTAAAAACATTTCCCTTGTTTCTTTTGTAACATAAGGCTTATCAGGATCATCTGTCGGAACCTGCCTTTCCATTGTAATGGGAATCATTTTACCCATACGAAACAGGTTCTGCAAACTATGTACAATGATACGATCGGTATTATTTTCATCGCCGGTTATATCACGCGAGCCGTCCTGCATTGCTATTTCCAAACCTTTGTTGGCCCAGTAAATTGCGTGAGTATCCGCATGACGCCAATCCATTGGTAAATGTTTATTGGGATCGTTCCAGTCCACCGGGCCGTGTTTTTGGTTCACTTGCCGCATAAGAACTGGATCGAGTTTCCAGACCTTTCGCAACAGATATGCTTTGGCGAATGTATCGAATTTTGTCAGAGTATCGCTTCCCCTGAACTTATCTATTACAAGACCCGCCTGTTCATTATAACTTCCAGCGGAATATCTCAATGTCATATAATTAGCGGCGAAAGTGCTTTGGTCTTCGAATTTACTATGGGCGGATTTTAAATCATTTACAAATTCGACTATGTTAGCATCCTTTAGAAGCTTATCCCATGTATCTGGAGCATCTACAAGCTGGTCGAAAAATTTATTATTTTCATCAGCGGCTTCCATATTCACTGAAGTCAAAAGCGGGTTCATCTCCATTGCGAGTTCCCACTTGTAATATTTCTGCACCTCATCCGCTGTGCCGCCAATCTTGTGCTGGAAAATCATGGCAAGCTGGTGATATAGCCCGATATCTCTGAGCTTATATTTAACGATAGCTTCATCACGTATAAGTTCATAGCCGTTCTTAACCCATTTCCATCTTTGTTCAGGCTGTGTCTCAGGTATTGCTACTGAAATATTATAAGCCATGTTCCATGCGTAGAATTCCCAGACCTTCGAAAAACGCGGCTGCAAAATTGTAATCCATTCCGCAAGTTGTTTTGCGTCGAAAAATTGACCTTCCTGTTTCAGCTTTTCCGCGCGAATCCAGAGAAAATCCACGAGAAGTCCGCGAAACGCTCCGGTTGCTATTGTCGCAAACGCCAGGGACGGCGGGAGATTTTCCGGCCTGTCGATTACCAGTTTCATTTCCTGCCGCTGGTTATTTATAGAATCAAGCTGCATGCCCGCAGTGACAAACAGACCGGCGGCTAACAGAATACAAACAAACACAATTATTAAATCACGAGTACGCATAATAAAAGTTCAGCGTACAGCGGATAGCGGATAGAAATAACTAAACGCTCTACGCTCCACGCTAATTTCTATATTATAATTTTCGCGATTTCCCTGTAAGTGAAAATAAGGAACGCGAGAGCCAATAACAATAAAGATTTAATACAAACCATAAAAAATATACATTGACCAAGAAAGCCCCAACTCACCAAACGAGCTGAAATCAGGAACTTCGTTGGATTATACTTATCGAATTCCGGCAAAATTTTAATCATCCATTTGAGAGTATAAGAATAAAATACGCCGACGTTCTGGCTCAGGAAATTGAATGATTCAAGGAAAAAACTGCTAAAGCTTGCCGTAACAAATAATACAAGGCAAAGCAAAATCGCAACCGGGAACGAAAGGAAAGTCGATGCTAATATCCCAAGACATCCCAGGAACACGATACGTGACAAAACCAAAACCGCAGATTTTATAAAGTTCGAAGTGAAACTTTCAGCTTTGAACAAAACTTCCATTCCGTCCTTCGGAAAAATCACTACAGTATTGTTCAAAGGATAGTTATAAAAAACAACAGCTAATTTGCCGCTTTCCGGAATAACCTCGGATGGGATTTCAATTTCATAAAAATTATCAGCCAAATGCCTGAAGTCATTTACATAAACAGGAGTACTTCCCGCTTCTCCGGTCCTGACCGAATGCGGCTCACCAACCATCCACCTGCTGTAAATCCTGGCATCGGGAGTCTCCTCCAGAGATTCGAATTTGAATCTTATAAAAATACTATCCGAAAGAGGCTTAACATTCTCGAATTCCCATTCGAGTGTACTTCCTACATCAGCGCTTCGGCTGAGAACCTGAAGTATATTATTAATTTCTTTTATAGCTTCCGCGCGTGACATATTATCAGGTATGTCACCTGATTCTTTCATTTTTTGATATCTCTCGTTCGCCTGTTCTGTAAAATCCTCCTGCGGAATCGGTATCGAAGCCCTGGCCGTAAAGAATTCGTTATTCACCTGTTCGAGTTCACTCTCTGTCGCTTTGTAAAATTTGGGCATATAAAGAGCTATCGAGTAAATAATACCCGAAAAAATACTTAGAAGAATTACGTTCAGCAAAATGACACCGAGAAGCTTGCCGGTAAGATACTCCATGCGGCGAATCGGTTTTGTCACGATGGTAAATATCTGTTTTTCCTTGATATCGTTGGTTACAGTATAAATCGAAATAGTTATCGTAAGAATGCATAATAAAAAACTGGTAAGAGAAAAACCGTAACTTACGAATGTTTGCAAACGCCCTTTTATGGTTTCATCCCCCGTAGCGGAAGCACCGAGTACAGGGAGCAGGACAAGAAGCAGGATTATAAAAACTACTGCTATTTTCATCCTTAAAGCCTGTTTGATGGTATTGTTGGCGACTGCCCAAATGCTATTCACCGCCATCGCCTCCCATTTGAGATTTCCTGTCAGGCCGCTGGTCTTCTTTTATCTCTTCGGTTTCCGAGCGGTTTACAAGATTATTCAGAATATCAATATTTATTTGCTCTGCTTTTTGCGATTCCTTTGGTTCGACTTTTTCTGTCAGTTCTGCGTTGGAAGTTTTTTTAACTTCTTTCGAGCCGGTCAGTTCAGAAAGCAGCTTTTTGTCGGGTTCGGGAATTTTTGACGAACTCGATTCGACTTGCTCGGTAGTGACTTCTTTTTCCGGTAATTCCAGTTCGACTTGTGAAGAAACAAGTTTATCCAGAATACTATCGACCTTTGTATCTTTTTCGAGGAAGTCGCTTATCTTCGTTGTGCTGACAGCACCGCTGGTTGACTGAGCCTGTTTTTGAGCGGTTTCTACTGTTCGAATGAAAAACGTTTCGAGCCTGTCCATAGGTGAAGTGACTTCGCATTCGGCGTTTTCAGCCCGAACGAGTTCTTTAATTTTTTCTACTGTAGAATCACTGATTACATCAGTTAGAATTTGCCTTTTATTAGTCTGCTGGAGAAGGTCCCTGACCTGTCCCTGCGTTTGGATTTTTCCGCCGTAAAGAATCGCGATTCTATCGCATACATCTTCTACATCAGCAAGTAAATGCGAGCAAAGCAGAATTGTTTTACCTCGCTGTGCAAGTTTAATAATCAAGTCTTTTATCTGCCTTGTCCCTATTGGGTCGAGCCCGGTCGTTGGTTCATCCAAAATCAAAAACTCAGGATCATTTATCAATGCCTGTGCCAGACCGATTCGTCTTGCCATACCTTTGGAATATGTACCGACCGACCTGTTTGCGACGGCTTTGAGACCAACCATATCGAGAAGCGCTTCGATTCGAGTTTTACGTACCTGGGAAGGTAATTTGAACAACCTGCCGTAGAAATCGAGTGTCTCTCTGGCGTTGAGATAACGATATAAATATGATTCTTCCGGTAAATAGCCTATTCTCGCGTTGATTTTCGGGTCCGAACCTTCGCCGCCAAGCATAACACATTTGCCTTTTGTCGGATGAAGTAATCCGAGAAGCATTTTTATTGTTGTAGTTTTACCGGAACCATTCGGACCGAGCAGGCCGAACACTTCATTAGTCTTAATCTGTAAATTAAGATTATCTACGGCATAAACTTTGGAACGTCCCCACCAATCCGAAAATATTTTAGTTAATGAAATAGTTTCAACAGCGTAATTCATATTATTATAACTCGTGTTTCTCCTCACGCGGAGCGTTGACATTAATGTTCGTGATCAAGCTCTTCACCAAATCTAACGAGCCTTGCACTATTAAACACAACTACCAAAGAACCGATGAAATGTAAAACAGCGGCGTAAACAGCGGGAAGCCATGCGGCCGCACCTGCGCTGATACCAATAAGAATAAATAATATTCCAAATCCGAGATTCTGATAAATTACCTTGCTTGTCTTTTTCGACAATTTTACAAGGAACGGCAATCGTTTCAAATCATCGTTCATCAATGCTATCGAAGCGGAATTTATCGCGACGTCACTACCCGCGGCTCCCATCGCGATACCAAGGTCACCAGCGGCCAAAGCCGGAGCGTCGTTAATACCGTCACCAACTACGACGACGGTATGACCATCTTTTTTCAATTTTTCCACTATAGCAAGTTTATCCTGCGGCAAACATTGCGCCTTAAAATCTGTGCAGGCAAGTTCAGCGGCTACACGGCGGGCGACTTCATTGCGGTCGCCGGTGAGCATTGTCACTCTCTTGACTCCTTCGTCCAGCAAATCCTTAACGGCATG
>CAZMPL010000303.1:0-4632 GCA_964567805.1 uncultured Pirellulales bacterium
AGCATCATCTTTGTACCAACGCAATCGAGAGCAAGCGGGTCCAAACTGGCCATCGCGATTTTCGTATCAATCGGAGTACCATTGATTGGGCCGTCACCTTCCATCGATTCGAAACCATCAACAACTCCAAGATCAGGATAAACTCCCTGTGTCGCCAACTGGAACAAGTTGAAGTGTAGTATGGATGCCGGAGTTTGAGTTTGTGTCTGATGCATCTTCTGCTTGCTGTTTTCGCCGCGTGAAATAATCGGAGCGGCCATAATAACATTTTTCAAAGACAAAGTAGTTAATGCCCTGTCATGTGTTTTCATTTTCGCGGCGGAAATTACATACACCTTCGGGTCCATGAACATTGTCATGACACGAATAGGAAGAATCGAATTTTCCCTGCCCATAATAAAGCGAGGCACACTCGGTGTGTCATTCAATTCGATGAGCTTTACATTATATTCTTTTTCGAGTGCTGTATAACCGTAATATTCGTATCCCCTTGCAGCGGCACCGCCGGAAGGTGATTCGCCGATTGTAATTTGCTGGTCATAACCATTGTCTTTAAGAAAATCAAGAATGGCGCGACATTCATCTATATGAGTAGCACAAAGGGGATTATTAGTTACAACAAAGTTCGGCTTGAGAAGAATTTTTTTACTGCCTATGGATTTAACAATATCATCTTTGATATTATCGAGAACAGCACGAACAATTTCGCGTCTGTCATTTCCTTTTTTCACCACTACAGTTGCCGGTTCAACCTGCTTCAAAAACAGTTCATCCTGAGTTGGTAAACTGCTTCTCGCTGAAACAGAACCATAAGCCGATTTAGGCGTGAATGCATGTCTTCCGACAGCCATGTAGGCGGCACCAATTCCCAAACCTTTTAATAAACTTCGACGATCAAACTTAATCTTTTGATTCACCATTGTAATCAACCTTTCTTCGTCTCATATCACTGCCACTTTATGGACATTTGGTAATCTTCAAAAATCTGGAAACGTCCCCAGACATTAAACCTTTCAAAATATCACAAAATACTGATTTTTGCAATAGAATTTAAGTATTTCTTGCAAAAAATTGACGCATTTTGAGCAATAAACACAAAATTATAAATCAAAAATTCTGGTTTTTATATTTAAATTTATTTAGTATTATATACCTTTTAGAAATATCTTAAGTTCAGCTAAAAATTTGGACACTTTGATTTTTGAAACAGGAAATGAATCAGGCAGATAATGTCATTTGAAATCCAATCAGGACAAAATTGTCATTTTTTCATAACAAGAGGAAATTTATGATAAGGAAACTTACAGAATGCCCGGAATTTACCGCCGGTGATGGGTGCACTCTAAGAGAATTATTACATCCGGACAAAACTGATGTAAAAATACGATACAGCCTTGCCCATGCAAAAGTCGCAATCGGCCAGAAAACCATGCCTCACAAAATGCTCACAAGCGAAGTTTATTATATCCTGTCCGGCAGCGGCCTGATGCGCATTGGCCGGGAGGCACGTAATGTTACAGCAAATTATGCCATATACATTCCTCCCGGCGAGACTCAATCCATCGAGAATACAGGTAATTCTGAATTAGAGTTCCTTTGCATAGTCGATCCCGCATGGCAGAAATCGGACGAAATTGTGCTTGGAAACTGAAAATTCAATTGAGTTTAAACTAAAACGGATTGGGTAAATTTGGAATCGGTATTTTGCCAAAATAAACACCAGCCGCTACAGAAACAAGGATTAGCAGTACAAAAAGCTTGAAAAGGAGTAAATCATTCTCAAGTTTCTTGGTTCTAATCTCTTTTTTCAATTCTTTCACCTGTGCTTTTGCTTGTTTAGTATTCATTTTACCACTCCTTTATCTTCCGGATTTTAAGTTACGAAAAGCACAAACTCCCCCAAAAACTTTTTTTGATTTGCTCTTAGCTTTTCGAACTCCCCGGAAACACGAATTGAATTATTGAAAATGCTCCACTTCTCAAAACCATATAAAGTATAAGAAACTTTAATAAAAAAGAAAAATTCACGCTATTTTTTTTCTTAGATACAGGATTTCTTGCCAATTTTATGAAAATTCAATATAATTCGACGTTTTAGAAAGCTTTTTTACAGGACTTTATATGACAATGACAATTGCAGAACAAATCAGCATGCTCAAACGCGGCACAGTTGAAATTTTCAACGAAGCCGAATTAGCAGAAAAACTGACCGAAGCGGCTAAAACCGGTAAGAAATTACGAATTAAACTGGGCCTTGACCCGACTTCGCCGGATATACATCTCGGCCATACAGTAGTTTTACGCAAGATGCGGCAGTTTCAGGACTTAGGTCATAAAGCTGTTCTGATTATCGGCGATTATACCGCACGAATCGGTGACCCGACCGGGCAAAATTCCACCCGGCCAATACTTTCTTCTGAAAAAATTGAGCAAAACGCTAAAACTTATTTCCAGCAGGCTGAAAAGATTCTCGATACTTCTGAAGAAAAACTCGAAATAAGATATAACGGCGAATGGTTAGGAAAATTAACGCTGATTGAACTGATTCAGATAGCTGCCAAGAAAACCGTTTCGCAAATGCTTCAGCGTGATACTTTCAAGAAACGCTTACAGGCGAACATAGATGTTTACACCCACGAGTTCCTCTACCCGCTTATGCAGGGTTACGATTCGGTTATGATAGAAAGCGATGTCGAGCTTGGCGGCACGGACCAGACCTTCAATAATCTTATTGGCCGGGACCTTCAGAAAGCTTATGGACAGAAACAGCAGGTTGTTATTACAATGCCTATTCTCGTCGGTCTTGACGGCAAAGAAAAAATGAGCAAGTCCAAAGGCAACTACATCGGTGTAACAGATGAACCAAACGATATGTTCGGAAAAGTTATGAGCATTTCCGACGATATGATGGAAAATTATTATACGTTGCTTACAGATTTGCCGAGTGACAAAATCGCGGAACTTATTAATCCTGAAAAAACACATCCTAAAAAAGCGAAGGTCTTGCTTGGCAAAATAATCGTCGCTCAGTTGCATAACCAGGAAGCCGCGGACGCCGCGGAAGCTCACTTTGAAAAAGTGTTCGCACAAAAACAATTACCTGACGAGATGCCGGAATTCGAACTGCCCTCGCAGCCGATTTCTGTTAAACAACTTATACAGACCTGCAAACTTGCCGAAACAGGAGGAGAAGTAAAACGTCTCTGTGCCGGCGGCGGAGTCACTGTCGATGGAAATAAAGTCACTGACCCGAATTTGCAAATCACTCCAGCTAACGGAATGATACTACAGGTAGGAAAGAGAAAGTTCGCGAAAATTAAAACTGCAAACTGATATATCGACTTTGTCATACCCGCGATGGCTTTGCCATGCCATAGGTAAGACGGACATTTATTGGGATATCGTATCAATGCATTCCTGCCTGCTACTCTGCGAAGTATCGCTACGAAGCACGAGTGCGCAGTAATGACAAGCCATATTTAATAGTTTAGTTTATTGTACTGGTTGCATTCCAGAAAGTTCAACTTTTTTTGATTAACATTCATTTATTTTGATATGATTTATTAAATAATTTTTTGCAGAAATTAAAAATATTAATCGGCTCTTAAATTCAAGATATTATCGATTATTGCCTCAGAGTAGATTTCATTCAGAAAGATTTTTTTTCTTTGCTTATTCATAAATTCTAAAATGTATTTCAATACATATAAAATCGGGATACTTTCGTTTCAGGCAGAGCTTTCTTTAATTCATCAATATCTTTCTGTGTTATATTTTTATTTTCCATAAAAGAGAGACTTTTAATATTCTTGAGCTTCTTCAGTGATTCAAAATCATGTATGTTAGTAAAAAGAATACTAATCGATTCTAAACTTTTAACTTCTGAAAGCGGCTCATAACTGCTAACCTGAGTTTCAGAAAATAAAAGCATTTTAAGGTTATCAAGTTTCTTAATGGGACCTATATCAAGAGCATATCTTTTTTCAATATCAACAAGACCGAATTTCGAAAGAATCTTCATCCATTTGGGAGCTTCCAGCAATTGAACTCCATAAAAGTGAAGTACCTCTAAATTTGTAAATTTCTCAATTAGTTTAATATCACGTAGTTCCTTTGAAGAAAGCATGAGGGTCGTCACACCCACAAAATCTTCGTCAGTAAGTTCGTTAGGATCCTTGCCAAGCTGTATTGACGCGGCGGCGCGAATTACAGCGGCACTGGCCGGGTCGGGTTTATTTTGCTCTATTAAAATAAAGACAAATACAGTGATTACTATAAGCAGCAGAACCGCCGCAGAAATTATTAATTTCAGCCGGAATGGTTTATTGATATTATCACGTTTTAACGAATTATCATCTTCCATATAATTTTTTCGTCTTTTGAAATTTAGTCAAACTGACCAATTTCGAGTCAAATTCAACTATATATTTTTGTTCTATACACATATAGTAACTTGTCATCCTGAGTGAAACGAAGGATCTGGCGTGCGAATATTAAATAAGCTTAGTTCATAACTCCTTATTCGAAGACCAGATGCTTCACTTCGTTCAGCATGACAAAGAAAAAATCAGTCAACTTAAATAAATTATTGAAAACAATATTATCTTAACAATGCACGCTGAATTTTCAGAC
>CAZMPL010000304.1:0-4631 GCA_964567805.1 uncultured Pirellulales bacterium
CGCAAACGGAATCAAGGATTATTTTGTCGTTATCTATTATGAGTATGCTTTTTTCTGGCATAATATTCAAATAATTATAGGGTTTTTACAAGATGTCCCAAATTAACATATACAAACAGTCTATATTTAAAATAGTAAATAATGATTTTGTAAAGTCAAGTTATTATGTTGAATATTTTCAACATCTCTGTTTATTTTTTCGGACAGGATAAGCTCCATGTTTATCTGAAAATCGGGATTTTTATTTGATATTTCAGAAAAATACAAATCATCTTACAAGTTAAAACAACTTTAAAAAATGATCAAAAGTGGAAAATTCATTTTTTTAATGTAACAAAACTTTATGAATTACGTCTTAATTAAAAAGGAGTTGAAACAATTTAACCTGAAGTTGATGAAGTGAAATAATTATGAAGATAAGTAATACTATTTTAATCATGGGAATTTGTGTGTGCTTTTCAACTTTTATTTATTCAGAAGATATTACACCATTAAAGCTCATAGAAAAATACCAGAAAAACAAAAATGCATTCGAGACACAAATAATTAAAAGTGAAGAAATTGTTAAAAGAACAACTACATTCGAAGGCAAAGAACCTGAATATGATGTTTATGAATATGAGTGTAAAAAGGTCGATGGTAAATTAGACTTCATTTATTCTAAAGAGAGGGCGGTCGAATTTGACGAAGCAGGTAAAGTTCTCTCAAGCAAACAATCAGATAAAAGAAGGAAGATTTGGGACGGCCATGAATGGAGCGAAGTAACTTACAAACCATCTCAAGTCCGTGGTGCCTTTTTTTCCAGCAAGGACGGACACCAAGACCAGGCTTTAGCGAGTGTCTACGGCGGAAATTATCTTGATGGATTCCTCTGGGGGGATAAACAATCCATAGATGTAATTTTAAAAGAAAACTTTGAAATTAGCCTGCGATCTGAAATGGAAAATGTTAATGGAACAGACTGTCATGTAATTGATGCAAACACACCTTATGGAAAATACACTCTCTGGTTCGATCCCGAACATGGCTATAATATGGCAAAAGCAAAATCATATAAAAGTGGTAACGACCTGTACTTTGATAAACCAGTGAACACGAAAATGAATATCCAGAGCGGAGTCAGAACGGCTTATAAACAGCCGGGAGAAACAGAATATGTTGATTTTTTACTTGAAATTACCGAATTCAAAAAGTTTGGTGACATTTGGGTCCCGATTGAATCAGAAACTCAAATAACGACTAAATATGATGATCGGACAAGTATTTACACAAAACACCTGAAGCGCACACATGTAGATATCAATCCTGACTTCGAAGCGGTTAAAGCATTCAAGCCGGATATCCCTGAAGGTGCAAGGGTACGTTATGAAGATGAGCCGCAAAAGAACTATATATGGCAAGATGGTAAAGCGGTTCCTGATGAAGACTAATTTATCATTTTGTTCATATCTATTAGTCGGGCCATGTTCCCTGGAAGACTTCTGTAGCCGGGCCGGTCATGTAAACGCAGTTGTCATCTTTGCACCAGTTCAGGCTTAGGTCGCCGCCGGGTAAATGTGCCATGCTTACATGTCCCTGACGTCCGTTAAGAACCGCGGCTACACTACAGGCGCAGGCTCCTGTGCCGCAGGCTAAGGTAATGCCGCTGCCTCTTTCCCATGTTCGCATTGTGAATTCTGTTGGTGTGTTTATATGAACAAAATGAACATTCACGCGGTGAGGAAAGAGCGGGTGATGTTCTATTACAGGGCCGATTTTTTCAAGCTCAATCAAATCTACATTGTCGCAGAAAAATATCGCGTGAGGATTTCCCATGGAAACGCATGTCATTTTGAATTTTTGACCGAGAATTTCAACAGGATAATCAATTACTTTTTGACCATTCAGATTTACCGGTATTTGTTGAGGAGCTAAAACAGGCTGGCCCATATTAACGCAAACCTGACTTACTAAATCGTAATCATCAGTTAAAAGCCCGACTCGTAATATACCATGGCCGGTTTCGATATTCAGTGAATATGGAAATACCGCCTGGCCTGGTACGGCGAAACCTTCTCCGGGAGCCGCTAATTTATGTTCGTAAGTGTATTTCGCAACGCATCTTAAGCCATTGCCGCACATTTCGGCTTCCGAGCCGTCAGCATTAAAAATACGCATTCTTACATCAGCTATTTCGGAAGGCGTGATAAGAATAAGGCCATCACCGCCGACACCAAAGTGCCTGTCGCTGATTAATGGAGCGAGCAATTCCGGCTGCTCGACCGTTTCTCTGAAACAATCGACATAAATATAGTCGTTACCGAGGCCATGCATTTTAGTAAAATTCATTTGGTTTTCCTTAAAAACAATACGCAATTATAATAATGTTTTTGAAATAACAAATCAAATTCATTTTATATCTCAAGTACATTAGTATTTTTACTTGCTCTGGTCGATATATATGTTAGATTAGAACTTTGTTTATTGAAGGAGCAATGTGAACAGAAAGGATGCTATGAATCGACCGCTGACCAACAGTCTGAATTTCACAAAAAAGCAGGATTCGACTGTTACCCTGCGCAACAACAGAAATGTTAATGGACTACAGACAGTTTCTGTACTTAACGGCACTGATAAATTCGGGAGTCTTTCGGTAGATTCCGCAGGACGAAAAAAGATTATGGTAGCAGGCAAGAAATTTCATTTAATAGGCGCCGGAGGCATAGGGATGAGCGGCCTGGCGGTGCTTCTTTTAAAAAATAACGCTATAGTTACCGGCTCGGACCAAACTCAAACACAGGTAACAGATCACCTGTGCCAACTTGGAGCTGATATAAAAATTGGTCATGACGCTACACATCTTTGCGATGATATTGACGCGGTCGTAATTTCCGCCGCTATAACAGAAAGTAATCCTGAATTGCAGCAGGCAAGAAAGCAGGGATGTAAAGTATATAAGTATGCCGAAATGCTGGGCGGAGTAATGGATTTTTACGAAGGTATCGCTGTAGCGGGCACACACGGCAAAAGCACTACAAGCGGCTGGCTCACTTACCTTCTCAAACAGGCACAAATAGACACGAATTATGTCATTGGAGCTGATATCTCCCAGTTGCATAGCTCCTCGGGTGTTGGGGAAAGTGAATATTTTGTTGCCGAAGCATGTGAATATGACAGGAGTTTTTTGAATCTAAAACCGAAAATCGCCTGCATATTAAATATTGAACCGGACCATCTGGATTACTATAAAGATGAAGCTGAAATCGTCGAGGCTTTCGATGATTTTGCTCATGGAATAAAACCCGGCGGTATGGTAATAGCAAACGGTCAGGATGAAAACGTTCGTGAGATTCTTAAAAAATTTGATAAGAGCATAAATTACAAAACGTTCGGTCTTGATAAAAAATGCGATTTCTATGCTGATAATCTATCATCAGAAAATGGCCTGTATTCTTTCGATATTTTTGAAAGAGGTCAGTTCCTGGGGCGAGCAGGAATTTCTTTACCGGGCAAACATAATGTTTATAATGCTCTGGCGGTAACTTCAATCGCGGTTTCTCTTGGTCTTGAGCCGAAAAAAGTTATTGAACTGCTCCCCGGTTTTACCGGAATGGATCGCAGGTTAATGTTAAAGGGGCAATTTAATGGCATTACTGTTCTGGATGATTATGCCCATCATCCTACTGAAATAATGGCTTCGCTGGCCGCGATACGCGATAGGTATAATCCGAAGCGTTTGTGGTGTATTTTCCAGCCGCATCAGTACAGCAGGACAAGATTTTTACTTGACGATTTTACAGAAAGCTTTAAGTTAGCCGACTTGACAATTGTGCCGGAGATTTATTTCGTGCGCGATTCGCTTGAATCGAGAACACAGATTAACGCTCAGATTCTTGTCGAGAGAATTAAAAAAGCCGGCAGTGAAGCTTTATTTATTGATGGTTTCGGGGCGATTTGCAATTATATAAAAAGTAATGCACGCTCCGGTGATGTTATTGTAACTATGGGTGCGGGAGATATTTGGAAAGTAGCAGATGAATATATTCAGTGGTTTAGAAGAAATAATTGAAAAAAATTATGTCCTTGCTGGCGAAACATGGTATGGTCTTGGCGGCCCAGTCGATTATTTTATCAGGCCTAAAAATACCAAACAGCTTAAAAAAGTAGTTCAGCGATGCAATGAAAATAATATACCCATGTATGTTCTGGGTTATGGTTCTAATCTTCTTGTTGCCGATGAAGGTTTGAAAGCGGCTGTTGTTAAACTCGATGGCGAACAGTTTTGCCAGATGGACTTTAACGGCGAAGAAGTAACCGCATGGGCCGGAGTCGAACTCAATAAAGTTGTTATGGACTCGGTCAAAAAAGGTCTCTCCGGTATAGAAGCATTGACCGGTATTCCCGGTTCCGTCGGTGGAGCGGTAAGAATGAACGCGGGTGGAAATTTTGGTGATTTCGGCTCGTCAGTTGAAAAAGTCCAGCTAATGGATATCGAAGGAAATATCTTCGAGAAAAGCAAACCGGAACTTGTATTTGACTATCGCAGAACAAATATAACCGCGAAGTTTATTCTTAACGCGCAATTGAAATTAGCTCCGTCTGATTCCGAACAGATAATGAGAACGGTAAAAGAAATCTGGAGTTATAAGAAA
>CAZMPL010000305.1:0-4623 GCA_964567805.1 uncultured Pirellulales bacterium
GCCTGATTTTAATCAGCCATGACGAGTATTTCCTCAAAAAGCTCACAACCATAAGGTGGAACATTGCATCCGAAAGCGATTCGACTCAAGGTTATATTCTAAATATATCATAAAAATATATTTCCAGTCGGTCTTTTCATTTTAAAAGAAATATTGTATATTACGCCGGATGTATTTGAAGGATTTGTTTAGTATTTATCTCGAAAGGTAATTTTATGAGTTTGGAATTCGGCACAAAAGTCTATGAAAAAGCAAAAGAACTTTTATCGCAGGGCATTGACGCGAATCAGTCAGCCAAGGTTCTTTTCGATATGGATGATGCCGGTTATAATTATGGAATTGGTATTGTTCTCGATGAAAAGGGCAATCCGATGGCGACTTCAGCGACACTTCTGGAATATGCCCGCAAGGAAGTTGATGGCAGTCGTGAAGGAACCTATTACAATTCGAACAAGCAGCTTGGTAAATTGAAGGAAGCCGTACTTTCATGGCAAAGAGTTCCACAGAAGCATTGGGATAATTTTAAGCTCGCATTACCGTCTGATGCCGGAACCGGTGCGGTACAGACCGCTATCGATTTAAGTCTTATACTGAATCCTCAGATTAAAAAGCTGGGTATAGAGGAATTGGGCTGGCCGGCATACAAGGCTATAGCAAAGAATTGCCGCATCGGAGTGCAGGAATATCCGGCTGACGCGGTGATTGACGGCCAGGATATTTTATCTCTTTATCAGGCTGGTCCAATGAATACGACAGGTTTTGTAACCGGTCCAAAGGTAAAACAGGCTCGCGCACAAGCTGCGGCTGGTAAAAATTATATGCTTGTTCTCGACAGGGCATATTCAGGATTTGAGTTCGCAAGTGAGCTTTCGAAAATTGGATACGATAAGGTAATGGAGAAAAGCTACGAGTTACAGTTGGCTCCATTTATCGAAGCCGGAGTGAAATTCAGCATCGCGATTAGCCCGACCAAATGCTTCTTAAGTTTCGCTCTTCGTCCATGCGGCTTGCTTCTGGTTTATAGCCCGGACAAAAAAGATGATAAACAATTACAAACAAGCCTGAATCTTGTAATCAGGGCAAGGGGCAGTTCTTTCGAGCATGCGATAACAAGAGCTTTCGTAAAAGCGATGATAAATGACCGCTCGAAGCTGGAAGCCGAGCATAAGGGAGCGTTGGAACGAGTTGCAAAAGCCGAAGCTATATGGCGCAAGTTCGTAAAAGGCACTCCGATTGAATATCTGTACTCGCCGGAATATGCCGGATTATTCAGAAATCCGAAGGCAAAAGAAGGTGCCCAGGTTCAACTTTACAACGCTCATATTTATCCGGTTTTCGCCGATTCGAGATGCAGACAGAACGTGACAGGCATCCCAAGCGATGAGAAAATAGCAGCCGGACATGTTAAAGCATTTGCCGAGCAGTGCTATTAACCTGGACTAATAAAGTTTTGTTTGACATTGAATCCTTGAATTCTTAGACTTTGTATTATGACAAAGGAAAAAATCAAAGAACTGTTGTTAGCTGCAGTGAAGAATAATCCGAACTTCGCAGATATTAAGTATGTAGCCATTTTTGGTTCGTATGTGAATGGTTCTCCACGAGATAACAGTGATATTGATGTTTTAATTGATTTCTATCCGCAGGCAATAGTTGGATTATTCAAGTATATTGATATACAACAAAATTTGTCCAAGGCACTTGGCAGAAATGTTGATTTATTGACACCTTCCGCAATCAGCAAATATTTTAGAAACCAGGTCCTTCAGGAAGCAGAGCTTGTGTATGAAGGGAAATAAAACTTATTTACTGCATATAATTGAGGCTATAGAGAAGGTTGAAAAATATATAGGCTCGATAGATTTCGATGGTTTTTGCAAAAATGACATGATGATTGATGCAGTGATCAGAGAACTTGAGATTATAGGAGAAGCGGCTCGCAATTTATCAGACAGTTTTCAGGATTAATATTTTGAAATTCCGTGGTATAAAATCAAAGCAATGAGAAATGTATTAATTCATGAATATTTTGGAGTTAACCTGAAGGTTGTTTGGGATACTTGTAAGAGTGATATGCCAGCCCTTAAAACATTTATTAAAAATGTGCTTAAGAATTAATCTGAACAAAAAATCTCATATTACAGTATAATTTGGGAATGAAAAAAAATAATTTATGTATGGGCACATTTTTACCAACCAGTGCGGAAGAAATCAAAAACCTTGGGTGGAGCCAGCCTGATGTTGTCCTCATTACAGGGGACGCATATGTTGACCATCCATCGTTTGGTGTTGCGCTAATCGGGCGATGGCTCGAAAAGTTAGGCTATCGTGCTGCGATTCTGGCTCAGCCGGACTGGAAAAGTGTTGAACCGTTCCGTTCTCTCGGCAAGCCGCGGTTATTCTGGGGAATTACGAGCGGCTGTATCGATTCCAAGCTGAATGATTATGCATCTATGGGTGGGCGCAGAAAAGAAGATGTTTACAGCCCCGGCGGTGTTACCGGCATGCGGCCAACCAAACCTTTGCTGGTTTATTCCGCAAGAGCTCGCGAAGCGTATCCTGATGTGCCGATTATTCTTGGCGGACTGGAAGCGAGTTTGAGGCGACTTGTGCATTATGATTATATAGAGGACAAGTTAAAACGCTCGGTACTTGTTGACGCGAAAGCTGATTTATTGATTTACGGCATGGCTGAATACGCTATCGCCCAGGTTGCGAAACGGCTCAATGACGGCCAGTTAATCGGTGACATAACAGATGTACCCGGAACGGTATATGTCGCGAACAAGGGACGGACTGTTCCTGAAAATGCTGTACAATTACCGTCACTTGCTCAGCAGCAGGAAGACACAAGCCTGTTCATGGACGCGTATAAAAAATACAAATCTCAATCGCATGCAGGCGGACGTCCTGTCGTTCAGGAAAATGATCCGGGAAAAATCGTTGTTTTACCTCCGGCTGAACCTATAAGCAGCGGTGATTTGGAAGATTTGTATGACCTTCCATTTTCACGACAATGGCACCCGGATTATAACAAGCAGGGCGGCGTGCCGGCATTAACTCCCGTGCAGTTTTCTATTACGACACATCGCGGCTGTTTCGGCGGCTGCTCATTCTGTTCTATCGGTTGTCACCAGGGAAAACAGATAAGTTCGAGGTCGATTGAATCTTTATTAAACGAAGCGGAGAAAATCAAGTCGCATAAACTATTCCGCGGTACAATTGAAGACCTTGGCGGGCCTTCAGCGAATATGTATCGCATGGAATGTGCGAATGCTCAAACCTGTCTGCGGGCAAGCTGCATTTTCCCGAATATATGTAAAAACGCAAAACTTGATCATAAGCCGATTATAGAAATGATGGAAGCTTTTGTTCGATGGAACAGGGCAGGGACAAAGAAACTTAATGTTTTTGTCGCTTCCGGTATCAGGCATGATATAGCGGTGAAAAGTCCCGAATATGTTGATTTGCTTGTGAAATATTTTGTCGGAGGGCATTTGAAAGTAGCGCCGGAACATTATTGTCCGCATGTTCTGGATTTGATGGGTAAGCCGCACTATGGCGTTTTCGAGCAGTTCGAAGAACAATTTAATAAATCCGCAAAAAAGGCGGGCAAGAAACTATTTCTTGTTCCGTATTTTATAAGTGCTCATCCCGGCTGCCGGAATGAAGATGCTCTGAAACTCACGGAGTATCTGGTATCGCGTTCGTGGAAACCGAGGCAGGTTCAGGATTTCGTTCCTGTGCCGCAGACTTTATCGACCGCAATGTATGTTTCCGGCTTAAATACTTCAAAGAAAAGCATTTACGTTACAAAATCGAGAAAAGAAAAGAAACTTCAAGCGGCTCTTTTACAGTATTACGAACCATGGAACAGAAATATTGTTGAGCCGTTCTTACGGGAGAAAAAGCGTATCGATTTACTGAAAAAAATAAGTTTTCTCAGCAAGCCGCGAAGAGACTAAATCTATTGCTTTTTTCTTTTTATCCGATAGAATAATTTCATATTTTAATAATAGTACACGGATTTAAATAGCCGGTTCTTGTATGGGAACTGGTTTTTTTTATATAAAGAGATTCTATGAGCCTTTGGTTCTGTTTAAGTTTAGTATCTCATCGTACATTGTTTGCTGAGGCATTTTAAGACAATATATGTGGATAGTTCTGGGGATTTTCTCAGCGTTATTTTTAGGAATGTATGATGTCAGCAAGAAGCACGCATTACAGCATAATGCGGTGTTGCCTGTCTTGTTTTTTTCAACCTTTTTCGGTGCGGCAGCGATATTGCCTTTCCTTTTATTATCAAGATTTGCCCCGGAAATGATTATTGGGAGCAGGTTTTATATTCCTTCTCTGACATGGGCAGGGCATCTCAATGTATTGGCCAAATCTGGAATAATAACTATTTCATGGCTCATGGGTTTTTGTGCCTTGCGAAATCTTCCAATTTCAGTTGCGTCTCCCATCGGTGCTTTTGGTCCGGTCTGGACGCTTTTGGGCGCGATATTGCTGTTCCATGAAAATCCGTCATTCATTCAGTTCCTTGGAATCGCGGTTATTATGGTATCATACGGCTGGCTTTCAATCGTTGGAAAGAACGAGGGAATCGTTTTCTATAAAAAC
>CAZMPL010000306.1:0-4544 GCA_964567805.1 uncultured Pirellulales bacterium
CTGGTATCACGGATTTGGCCGTACATATTATCTTTTGACCAGCCTTTTCGCATTTGCGGCTCACGCTGGACAAGATTAGCTTTCATTGCAAAATCTGTTTTGGGCAGATTCAACGAATCACGATAACTTTTTTCATTAGTATCCGACATTTCTAAAATTCCTTATAAAGTAAAAGACAAATATGATACGATTTTCAAAAGAAAATGTCAATATTGCCTCTTTTTTCTAAAAAAGCTCATTTGTGGAATTAACTTCTGGAAAACGGGTAATACTCATCCGTTTTTCTTTTCTAAAAGACCACTGAGAGTCATCCAATCAATACAACGTTCGGGCCAGGTGGAAATAATACCATGTCTTTTTTCGATACCTGTACCATGACCGCCTTTAAGATAAATGTGAATTTCCGCGGGTACTTTAGCCTTGCGAAGAGCAAGATAGAAGTTGACGCTGTTTTCGACTGGAACGGCGGGGTCTTCATGCGAATGCACGAGGAAAGTTGGAGGCGTTTCTGAAGTAACCTGTTTTTCATTAGAATAGCTTTCTACTAAATCAAGAGCCGCATTTCTGCCGAACAGGTTTACTTTTGAGCCTTTATGGGTATAAGAGTCATCCATTGTAATAACTGGATAAATTAGTATCATAAAATCAGGTCGGCAACTGGCTTTATCCAAATCAGCTTTTGCATCATAATAGTTATTCTTAAAATGAGTTCCTATACTTGATGCCAAATGACCACCCGCAGAAAAGCCCAGAATTCCTATTCGATTCGGATCAATATTCCATTCAACTGCCCTGCTTCGGACTATTCTCATTGCCCTTTGCGCATCCTGCATAGGAGCAGGATAACTATAACCTGTACCACTATGGCGATATTTTAGAATAAAAGCAGATATACCAATCGAGTTGAGCCAATCTGCAATCTGTGTTCCTTCGTGATCCGAAGCAAGGTTTTCATATCCGCCGCCGGGACAAATCACTACGGCTGTACCAATCGCTTTGTCTTTGTCCGGCAGGCATATTGTCAAAGCAGGTTTATCTCCGTCCTGAGTGCCTTTGGCGCCGGGAGCACCATCAGGCCAGAGCAATTCTACTTTATGTATCGCTGAGTTTTCACTTGCCTGAACCGTCCCTGTGGTGATAGCTGCCAGAATAATTATTAATGTTAATAAAATTCCCAATTGCCTATTCATGCCGATTGCTCCTAATTATAAACTTCTTATGCATAAATTTCCTTTAATCTTACTATATCCTCATATCATCGCAAATAAATTACGATGCAAATTTGGAAAGTACAATAAAAAAGCCTTCCGAAGGATGCCGCTCCGGAAGGCTTAGATATCTAAATATACTTGCTTTCTCAGAGCTGTTTAATTATGTCTCCAATAATAATTATAATTGTATTGTTTATATTAATATTTTTCATTTTAAACATTACGCCTTTTCTGCGAAAGCATCGTTAATATTCTTAATAGCCTCATCGATTTCTTCTTTACTTTTTACACCGATGATAACCGCGTCTATTATATCGGATTGCATTACCCATGCAATAGATTTTTTTCGCTGCTCGATATCGGTAAAAGCACCTTCGCCAATCAGTTTCATTCCAATTGTGCCGTGGCCTTTTTTGCGCATAATCTTTAGTTGTTCGACTACTGCGGGCACATCAGATTCTTTGCTCTGGGCAAAAACCTGCTGCTGCGATGTATCCATAAGAACGCCCTGTGGATTAATCCTGACAAGATTTACATTAACCCAGTCTAATGACGCCGCTTTTGTTGTTGCTCCTAACGAATGACATGATATACCATGTGAGCGGATATATCCTTTTTCTTTAGCTTTGGCAAGGTCTTCCATCAATTGCTTATTATCCTCATCCCAGGTCGGATTAGTCTGGCAATGTATAAGAAGACTATCGATATATTCAGTACCATACGTTTTAAGAAAACCTTCGATTTTTTCGAGATTATTCGGAGGAGTTGCAGCTGCTCCGCCGCGGCCAAACCTGCCGCCTCGACCACCATATGCTGATATTTTAGACTGAATGAAAATTTTCTTACGAGGTAAATCCTTAATCGCCCCGGCTAACATAGAATGTGTTTGATATGCCTCTGCGATATCGAAACTTGTAATTCCATGATCATAAGCATATTTTACAAGGTTATTTAATCCTTCCTGCCCGAGATTTCGTTGTTCAACGCCGTTTCTTGTACCAAGTCCGAGTCCGAGCCTGCTGAGCTTTAAACCCGTTTTTCCAAGTTCGACCTGGTCAATAGCAGTTTTTTTCACGACAGGGGCTGGAGTTTCAGCACCTATTGTGTATTTTGTAATTAACGCTGCACCGGCAAAAGCGGCTGTACCTTTTATAAATTCTCGTCGATTGATTTGTTCTTTTTTCATTATGGAACCCTTTCAAAGTATGCTATTTTTACGATCCCAATTTTATTCAGTTCTATTCATATTCAAAAAATATATAAGAATGCTTATAACGATATAAAATCATTCCGCTTGAAAAACACGGAATGAATTTCCTGGAATTGATATATCGAATGATACACTACCGGCGGTACTGCCGCCTCGATTACCACGAACGACGCCAAATCCACCACCAAAGCCGCCTCCCAAACCCTGACTTCCAGAGAGAGTACCATCTGTTAATAAATCACGCAAACGAGCAGCACCACTAACTGATACACGGGTACTGACCGGCTGTGATTTGAAATTCTGTACAATAAATGTCTTATTGTCATATGCAAATAGACTAACATGATCGGGAGCATCAAGAGTTACGAAAATGTCCCGTCCGAGCAAGTTACGTATCTGATTAAGCACACTCTGGGGCAAACGATACAAGTCCGCGAAGTCATCCGGAATCGCGATGACATAGAACGTGCCTTTACCATATATAGTCGAACGCTCAGTTCCAATAACCATCGGATATCCTGAAGCGGCTGTGTTGAACTGGATAGAATCCCATGTATCATTCTCAAAATGCCGCATCTGAGGCATAAGAATATTCAGGTCTTGTTCAGCCGCTGGTACCTGATTTGCGGCACCGCCTCGACCTCCACGAACGGCACCAAAACCTCCGCCGAATCCGCCAAATCCACCACCGAAGCTCTTGGCGATAACGCGATGACCGGTGACCTCAATTTCAGCTATATCCTGAAAACCATTGTCACCAAGGGCTTCGACAAGTCCGGTTGTAACAATTACACGGCCTCCAGCCTGAACAAATTTCTTTGTCTTTGCAACGAGGTCTTTGTCATATTTTGATGCAGCGGTCAGTAATATTGTGGAAGCTTTTTCCGGAAATTCAGGAACAAGGTCGATAGGAATACCAATCATACCAAGATAGTCCGGAAGATATTCTTCGCCAACAGAATTGCATGGTTTGTAAGCAGCGACTCCAATCGGCTTGCCAAGTTTGCCGAGGAACTTGTCCAACAATTCAGCAGAGTAACCCGCAGTGCGAGCGACCATATTAGGAATATAGGTTGTGCCATCAGGTTGAGGGATAGGTTCCATAAGTTTGGCGAGAGTTGCATTTGGGTCCTGCATACCAGAACTTGCTCCGCCGCGGCCACCCATACCACCCATCATACCTCCCATGCCTCCGAATCCTCCGCCAAGAGTGCCCATAATTTGTTGAGAGTTAAACAACGTGATTTCAGGTACTTTGGCGAAAAACGTATCCCAGAACTGCTCGGCGTAGCGAGCGTCACCGCCGCCGTCAATCCAGCCGCCCTGGTTACCGCCGGGCTTGATATTGTTGAAATACTGAGTTTGCAGATAGCTCTGGTACGATTGTAACCGCTGGCCGCCTTCGGCGTTACGGGTTTCTGTGCCGGTATAGATTGCATCGAATAATTTTGGCTGAACCGCTAAATCATAACCCAAACCTTGAAAACTTTCGTACCAGTTCGGATATTTGATAATAATTCTTACATTAGGATTTACTTTCTTTGCCGGCTCGATGATGAGACTTTTTGAAACCTCATCCATCTGTTCAGTACGAAACTGAGTCCAGCTTTTGTCACCTTTTGCGGCTATACACAAGTCACATTTGCAATTCGTAAAATAGAAATCGTCAAGAATGATTTCATCGAAATACTTCGCCGTGAATTCCACCATTTCTTTAACTCTGTCCCTTTGTTCCTTATTGCTGTAACAGAAAGACTGAAAGCCGTTGCCTTCATTAACAGTTAATCCCAGACCGGCTGAGACCTTTATCCCTCTGCTCTCGAAGAATTTTTTCAGTGTTGTCACATCAGATTCTGTTGCGAGCTGATTATTACGGGTAGTTTCAAGATATACCTTGTCAACCTTGACCTGTTTCTCGACATTTGCCCACTGGCTCGCGAAACGCTCGATATTAGTCGGAGTCGAATGAACTTCCTGATACCGGAAATATACCGCTATCTTCAAATTTTCATAAGCTTTCGCGGAATTGCTTAAAAGTGACTGGAAAATAGTAATAACCAATAAGATTACAAAAAACCTGATTTGTTTCAACATATCTACTCTCCTTATCAATAATCTTGAAT
>CAZMPL010000307.1:0-4494 GCA_964567805.1 uncultured Pirellulales bacterium
TACTTTGCTATACCAGCAGTACTTCCAGCAGCTGGCGGATTAGATTGGGTGGATCCTGACGGAAAAGTGATGTATTGGCCGCCTGAAGCGAGTGGATCATCCTGCTGTATCACGAATGGAGGGGTAAGAGAATTCGCTGATTCAGCTTCTCTTATTATACTTTCTACCGCATTTGCTACGCTTGCGCTTAACACGAGCAACAAGCACATAGAGATTGCAAAAACAAACTTTTTATGCATAACAAAACTCCTTCACTAAAATAAAATTTTTTTATTTTGGCAAAAAACCAAAATAAACAACAATAAAAGCGATTAAATACTCCAATATGAATAATGACCTTTTTTAAGTGTGTTTAAATAGTGACATGTATCTGCCCAGGATAATGTTACTGAGTTGTCTATTACCTCCTTCCTAATCTAAATAAGGAAAATGAAGGGGACAGGAATAATACCCTGCCTCCAGCAAGATCATCACTTTTGGTGTATAGTCTCTATATTAAGAATATACTGTAATATTTTCACTATGCCAAATTCATGAAATGACATAATAACTCAAAACAATAGAAAACGAGTCTATTTTATTCCACAGGATTAAAAGATCTATAAGACAGGATAGCAGGGATTGAGCCTGCAATATATAGTACACCATCCTACAGAAGTCAAGGACTCATCCTTAAGACTTATTATCGGTCGCCTGAAAAGATAATAAAACCTCTCTTCAAAGTTAATACCAATATTATCTTTATTTATAAATAATGTTTGATATTTAGTCAAGAAAAAAAGTTTTAGCATTGTTATAAAAAGAATTCCAAGTTTATATTCCCACTCTTTTTATAGAGATTGCCATTTTAATATTACTTATATAAAATCATTTTTATTAAATTTACTTTTATTATTTTACTTTTTATATTAAAACCCAAAAGAAATATATATACTTAATAAATAATATGGCAGAAAAAGGACAATACATATACGAGTGGCCCAGGCCAATGGTGACTGTGGATGCGGTAGTTTTCAAACGCTCGAAAGATAAAATCGCTCTATTGCTTATAAACAGGAAAAACGAGCCTTATAAGGGATATTGGGCTTTTCCGGGCGGTTTTGTTGAGATGGATGAAGAGCTTGAGGATGCCGCGGCCCGGGAATTGGCCGAGGAAACTAATCTGAAAGGTGTAGATTTAGAGCAAATGCATACTTTTGGTACGGTTGGACGAGATCCGAGGGGCAGACAAATTACCATTGCTTTTATTGGTTTTACAGACGAAAATAATGCCGATATCAAAGCCGGTGATGATGCCGCTCTGGCTAAATGGTTCGATATAGACAATTTACCGGAAAATATGGCATTTGACCATAACGAAGTGGCTAAATTCGCTATTAAAAAAATAAGGAAGAACAATGACAGATGAAATGGACTTATCAGTTGAATTTGCGGGTATAAAATTGAATAATCCCGTGTTTACAGTTTCAGGAACATGCGGTTATGCCAATGAAATGGAGGATTTTATCGACATAAACCGGCTTGGCGGATTTATCACTAAGAGCATTTCAGTTAAACCTCGAAATGGAAATCCATCTCCAAGAGTAGTTGAAACCGACTCAGGAATGCTTAATGCTATCGGCTGGGCAAATGTAGGACTCGATATGTTTATTCAGGAGAAAATCCCCCTGCTTAGACAAAAAAAGACTGCTGTTTTTGTAAATATTGCTGGTGAAACTACCAGTGAGTATGCGTCTGTCGTTGAAAGATTAGCTGGTGAAAGCTCAATAGCGGGTTTCGAGTTAAATATAAGTTGTCCCAATGTTAAGCACGGCGGGATTGGTTTTGGTACCAATCCTGATCTTGTTAAAGAAGTCACTTCCGCGGTTAAAAGCGTCTGTGGTAACAAGATTTTAATGGTAAAACTCGCTCCAATGGTTACGGATATAAGTGCAATCGCGCGAGCCGCTATAGAATCAGGAGCAAATGCTCTTAGTATGATTAATACATTTACCGCAATGGTAATCGATATCGAAACCAGGAAACCGGTCCTTGCTAACAGAACAGGCGGTCTTTCGGGGCCCGCTATAAAACCTGTTGCGGTTTATCTTGTTAGCAAAGTATATAACGAAGTTGCAAAAGGAGCCGGAATACCCATTCTTGGTATGGGCGGCATAAGAAATACATCAGACGCGATTGAATTTCTGATTGCGGGTGCTTCTGCAGTCGGGATAGGAACAGCAAATTTCACCGATCCTGAAACTCCAATAAAAATTATTGACGGGTTAAAAAAATACTGTTCATTGCATAATATAACCAATATTAAAGACCTGATTGGTTCGCTTGTTACATTATAAAGATAATAAAATAAACCTAAAATGAATAAATCAAAATTAGCTTCTCGATAAGAGAGATATCTAATAATATTACATAATATGATTTTTCTCACATATTTTTAGATTGTAATTTCTCTTTTTTCCATCCATCCCGGCAAGGGACTTCCTGTTGCAAGACAATATGCCGTCTCTGGTGCAATATCAATTTCGTTATTCCATGTAATTACACCAAGTTCTTTGTGAATCTGGGCCTGATTAAATACGTTGACATCTTTTAAAACAGAAAAAACTCCACCTTTTTCGATAAAAGGCATACAATCAAGAATACCGGACTTGCCATCATCGAAAGTGAGTTCTAATCTGAAATTGTTTAGGCATTTTATTTTTATAACATCATGATACATGACAAAATCCTTAATTAAGAGGTTCAATTTTCTTCGGAACCTGTTGTTGTCGAGCTATATTCCAGTTATCAAGAAGTTCATTCTTGTGTAAACTTGCCCATTCTATAACTAATCCAAGAGCTCGTGAAGGGAAATTTCCCTCAAGCACACATAGAGACTGAATATCAACAGATACTTTATAATCTCCATACCGAGCATGAAAATGCGGTGGGTTATGCTCGTCATAGAACATTGCTATTATAATCCCATAAAACCGACATATCTCTGGCATATAAATCTCCAATAACTACACATTAATTAGGTTAACAAATACCTGGACTTAAGTCAAGTTTCGTTAAAAGACGATATTTTCATTGTTTGATGGATAATTTCATGCCATAATCAAGAATAATTGGTAAAATTATCCTTTGGTATGATTAATTACATATTGAATCTAACTTGGAAATAGAATTTTAACAAATGGAAACCTTACTATCATTACTTGATTATTTTCCTATGGCGGTTTATACCGGAAACTGTCTCGTTTTCATCAGTGAAAGCTGGCGTATCGAATTGACAGAGCATAAAGATAATGACTACAGCAAAGGAGACAACCGGGCTGACATTATAAGAGTCCGATTCCACAAAATAGCTCTTAACGGGGATTTAATCCCGGGACATTACGAAGATTTTCAAATCCCGGAATTGGGTAAGCTCGCCGAACAAATTGAAAAATATATCCAAATGGCAGTCGGTGTGAACCTTAAAGAAGTCATTTGAAACTTCCAAATCGGGCAATTGCCCTGCCTTTTATAAAATGACAGATTTGAATATTAGAGAAGTTGGCGGTAATGTGATATTAACCGTGAAAATCGTGCCGGGAAGCAGTTCTCCGAGCAAGATATGCGGCTTGCTTGACGGTATGGTTAAAATAAAAATAGCCGCCCCGCCGGAAAAAGGAAAAGCAAACCAGAGCTTAGTACATTTTCTCGCAAAAAAACTTGATATCCATAAAAGTTCAATCCAAATTATATCAGGTCAAACAAACCCGATTAAACAAATACAAATATCAGGTATCACAATCAGCACACTGCTGACAAAACTCGATATCAAATATTGAATTATTGTTGAAGTTTTTGCAACTTAATATTACGGATTGCGGCCGTTGTCTGATATGTTGCGATACCAAGCGGCAGGGACGGCACACATTCAATTCTTATATCAATAGATTTTTCCGTTGTATCTACATCAACCAAAGGTTCATCATCAAGCCATGCCTGAATTCTCTCAGGCTCAACTCTCAGGCGAACTTTGTACCATTGATTGGATTTAAAGTCCCTGAACGTTGTGGTTTCATTTTCGGAAGCATCATAGTTATCAAGACTTGAAAGACCGCAGAGAGTTCCGCCCCAACCGCCAAGAATCAATGTGCATGGCTGCTCCCCTACTGGAAAAGTCAGGCCGCAAAAGAAATCTGAACCTTCGATACGCATTGCCTCGAGTGTAATTTCGTAATTCATAGTTACGAGTGACCCGGTCCAGTTAATGCCCTGCATGAAACCACCATTTATGCTTTTCTCAATATAAATAGAACCGTCTTTCACATGGACGTTGCCCGGTTTATAAAAATCAGAGACCTCCCATTTTCCCAGAGATTTTCCATCAAACAAACTGCTTCCACCTGTATCAACTTTATTGGTTGATGGCTGGCTAATAGTATCTGAAACACAACCAAATGAAATAGACATACAAAACAAAGCCAGACTGTAAGTTATATACTTTCTTATGCTTGGCAG
>CAZMPL010000308.1:0-3650 GCA_964567805.1 uncultured Pirellulales bacterium
CCAACTCCGTAATATAGATTATTAATGTTTCATATAAAACAAAAGGCCTGTACTGGTAACTCGGTACAGGCCTTTTTCTTTTTAAACAATTTATATATGAAACAATTCGAACTTATAATATTTTTTAACGTTATTTATTATTAAATTACTTTGAATTATCTCGTTAACCCGCACATCAATCCTGTCGATAATTCATCTGTAGCGGATAGCCCGGAAAAGCCTGAAAAGCTGAATATTTTGTAATGAGTTAGACGCTATACATTGAATGTTATTAATACTTAAACCCTATAATAATGTAATTAAGAGTGATGAATTATGAGTTTTGATGCTACCTTAAAAGATTACCTGAAAGAAATTGATAAAGCCCCATTACTAACCGCAAAGGAAGAAAATACTCTCGGAGGATTAATTATTAACGAAAATGATCCTATGGCCAGGGAGCAGTTGGTCCGAAGTAATTTGAGGCTTGTAGTAAATATCGCAAAGAAATATGTTAATCGAGGTATGGGTCTCGGCGACCTGATTGAAGAGGGAAATCTCGGACTAATCAGAGCAGTTGATTATTTCGATCCGAACAGGGGAGTACGTTTCAGTACATACGCCGCCTGGTGGATAAAACAAAGCATTAAACGTGCCTTGCTTGAAAATGTTCAGCCGGTACATATTCCTACATATATGGTTGCCCTGATAAATCAATGGAAACACACTGCATCGGAACTCGATATCACACTTGGCAGAAGTGCGACTATCGAAGAGATGGCTGATATTATGAAACTCCCCGTACGTAAAGCAGGTATCATAAATCGTATTGTGGAAGTTCTTAGTTCGACAGGCGAAAACAGTTTTTCCGAAGGCCCGGAAGACGACCAGTTACTCGAAGCGATTCTGGAAGATACCAACGCCGGTAAGCCGGAAGATGTTCTGGTTACAATCGAGGAAAAAATGAAAGCTATCAAAATGCTTAGTGAAATTGATCCTCGCGAAGCCGAAATCATCACATTACACTATGGTCTGGGCGGCAAAAAAGCTTTATCGCTTAAGGAAATAGGCGAAAAACTCGGTCTTACACGGGAAAGAATTCGCCAATTGCGACGGGAAGCACTTACGAAACTTTATGAATATATGAATGAAGAATAAAGTTTTTCAAAAAACTGATTTCTAAACCACAATTTATTGTGTAAAATAACACGTATATTCAGGGTATTTTAATATTGAAATTACGATTAAGGTTTGATTGTTACAAACGGATTCTTTGAAGGAGCATTATTTATGAGTAAAGGAATTGATCTCAAAACGTACATTCGTGAATTTCCAGACTGGCCCAAAGAAGGAATCATATTCCGTGACATCATGCCGATATTATCACATCCCAGGGTATTCACCGCGGCAGTCGATTCTCTATGTTCAAATTATTATAAAATATTTGAAATAGATTACGTGGCGGCGATCGAAGCGCGTGGATTCCTATTCGGCACATCCGTCGCGGACAGACTCGGTGTCGGTTTCATTCCGATTCGCAAAAAAGGAAAATTGCCGGGCCGTGTTCAGGGCATAACCTATGATTTGGAATACGGCACAGATACTTTGGAAGTTCAAAGTGACATAATCGAACACGGCAGCAGTGTTTTAATGGTCGATGATTTGCTTGCGACCGGGGGAACTTTGTGTTCCGCGTGCAAACTTATCGAAAGAGTCGGTGGAAAAATTGCCGGTATTTCTTTTCTCGTAGAACTCGCTTACCTGCATGGAAGAGAAAAACTCAGCGATTATAAAGTGACATCCGTTGTTACATATGAGTAAACTTTTCGATGACAGGCGCTTCTTAAAAGTTTAGCTGCAAAAAAATATAGTAGAAAGGAGGCACTATAGTGACTACAAACACCGGCCAGGCTGATCGAATTATCCGTTACGGACCTTATCCCGAATTAACATGGACCGCTCTCATAGTTGGCTACAGTATTGGAATTCTTATCACAATCAGCATCGGGTACGCGAGTTTAATACTCGGCTTTTCGATAGAAGGTTCCGAAGTAGCCGCGATTTTAGGTTTCGGACTTCTTCGAGGTCTGATGCATCGAAGCAGTATCATCGAAAACAATATCAATCAAACAATAGCAAGTGCGGTAAACGGCGCATCCGCGGGTTTGATGTTCACTGTCCCTGCACTGTTTATCCTTAAGGAAACTAACTTCAGCGCGACTCTCATGATTCTTTCCAGTATCGCGGGCGGTATTCTCGGTATCGCATTCATAATTCCGCTTCGCAAGCAGATGATTGATTTCGAACGCCTTACTTATCCCGGCGGTGTCGCAGTAGCGACTATTCTGAAGTCACCAGGTGCCGGAGTTCAAAAAGCAATGCTCCTTGTAGCCGGAATTGCTATAAGTGGAATAGTTCATTTTACAAGTCAGATAACTGGTTTCGAATCCTGGAACTTCGGAGAACTATTGCATCTTCCTGATTACATGAATGGAATAATGTACGTTTCCATTATGACAATAGGAGTTGGATTTATTTCGGGACGAGGCGGCTTTTCATTTATTGTTGGCGGTTTTGCCTGCTACTGGATTCTTGCTCCTATTCTTGCACAATCGAACTTACTGCCTCCACCAGAACAATTACAAATCATCGCAGAACGGCTGGGTAAAAAGAGTCTATCTATGCCTGGGTATTTGAATCAATTTCTTTTCAGGCCCGCCGGTATAGGGATGCTCATCGGCGGTGCGATAATGGGTATCGTTCTGGCTCTGCCGCTTATAGTAAGCGCGATTAAAAGTATGCAATCCGCGGCTAAATCGAAGTCTGCTTTATCTCAGGACGAAATGCCTATAAAGCTGCTGTATATAGGAATCGCAGCAGCGACTGTACTTCTTTTTATTGTTGCGACCCTTTCAGTTAAAGATTTGGGAATAGTCCGTGGAGCTTTAATGGCCCTTCTTGGAACAATCTGGATTTGGGTTGCCGGTGTGATTCTTTCCGAATGTATTGGCCGAACGAACTGGTCGCCTCTTAGCGGCATGACACTTATCGGAGTGACTATTCTGATTGTAATCAGCAGCGGTCATGAAGATAAATCTGTTGCTATTATCTCTTCGGTAATGGTCGGAGCCGCGACTTGTGTAGCAATGGCTCAGGCTACGGATTTAATGCTGGATTTGAAGACAGGTTATCTTGTAGGCGCTTCACCGAAAAAACAACAAATTGGTCAATTTTCAGCTACATGGCTCGGACCTATTATTGTTATGATACTTATTTTCGTCCTTCATAAATCTTATGGACTTGGAAGTGATAAATTGCCCGCACCGCAGGGCCAGGCGCTGGCAAGCATGATAAACGGCATTCTTGGCGGTGACGTCCCGGTAAAGAAATATATCGCCGGCGCATTCCTCGGCGCGCTCCTCAGTGCAAGCGGCGTAGGAGGACTTGGCATTCTTGTCGGTCTTGGTTTTTATTTACCGTTTGATATTGTTCTGACATACAGTATTGGAACTGTACTTCGTTTATCAATCGACCGCATTAAAGGTGAAAGATTCAGCGAAGAAGTCGGAATACCTTTTGCCGCCGGTCTTATTGTCGGAGAAGCGCTTGTAGGTGTAGGTTTTGCAGTATTTAAAATTATTGCCGGTCTTTTATCCTGAAATGGGAAAATC
>CAZMPL010000308.1:3660-4481 GCA_964567805.1 uncultured Pirellulales bacterium
CTTGGATATTTAATGATAACGGTCGGTTTTCTCGCTGGAGCTTTGACAACTATGGTAGTAACCGATAAGGTTGAATGGAAAGCTAATGATGCTGTAAGATGGGGCTATTTCGCGATTTCCATGGCAATCGGAGTAGCCGGTGTTTTTATTGTACGAGCCGGACATAAACAAATACATACATCTGAAGACGCCTTAAATAAAAATATATCTTCAGTGGAAACGTCACTGGCAAATATTGTTAAAAATATTATGGAACTGAATACTCAAAAAGATTCCATAAATACATATGATGTACGTACCAGGATTGATGAACTCTTTCCAAACGACTTGACAAATTTTGTCGATGCCAGAAAGAGCATTTCACACATATACGGCCTTGTCGCATACGGCGAAGTAATGAGCAGTTTCGCAGCCGGCGAGCGATATCTCAATCGTGTCTGGTCCGCTTCGGCTGACGGCTATATCGATGAGGTTAATACCTACATCGAAAAAGCAAAAGAGCAATTCGTCGAAAGCTTCGAAAAAATCAAAAACCTGAAACAAACGAAAAGTAACTAACTGAATAAATTACTGTAAATCATAAAATAGTAGTTTTAGCATCAAGGTCCTTCGCAGGCTTGATAATAAGTATTGGTTAATTTAATTTGTTCAAAAGTTCCGCGTTGTCAATCCACATAACAAAAAACGGCTGAGCTGAATCACGTTTCTTTACATATAACATGAACGGCCTGTTACATTCAAAGCATCTGTTTATTAGTATTTTCATTAGATTAGTTTTATCTTCCAAAACTGTACCATTACGATCAAATCTTAGCTTATCA
>CAZMPL010000309.1:0-4430 GCA_964567805.1 uncultured Pirellulales bacterium
TCAGCCGTATCTGCGGTATTTGCTCTATAACACACTCTCTGGCCGCTACAAAAGCTGTAGAGAAAGCACTCGGCGTTGAAGTTACCGAGCAGGCGGATTTGCTTCGCCAGCTTATGCACTATTCAGAACAGCTTCAAAGTCACGTGCTTCACGCCGGTTATCTTGCAGCTCCGGACTTTTTCGGCGCTCCTTCGGTTGTGCCGCTGGTCGCTGTCGCTCCCGATGTTGTAAAAACAGTTATTCGGGCGCACAGAACCGCCAACAACTGGTCCGAGCTTACCGCCGGCCGTCCAACCCACCCGAATACAATCTTACCGGGCGGCTGGTCACGAGTTCCTACGGAAAAACAGCTTAGAGAATTGAAGGCAACTCTTGAAGCAGTTCCGAAAGACCTTATGGTTATTGTAGATGCGGTTCTGAGCGTCGCGGGAAATATCCCGAACTTTACGCGTGATACGGAATACGTATCTCTGACACATCCGGACCACTATACATTCTACCACGGCGATATAACAAGCAACGATTTCGCTGGAAAGACTGTTTCGGTTCAGGATTGGCAGAAAGTCGCGAATGAGTTCGTAGTTGACCAGTCAACCGCGAAGTGGACAAAATGGCATCGTGACTCTTATGCAGTCGGTGCGTTGGCTCGTTTCAATAACAATTACGACCAGCTCTGCGGCCTGGCCAAAGACGTAGCAAAAATGTTCGGTCTGACAAAAGGTAACTGCAATCCATTTATGAATACAGTCGCCCAGATAGTCGAGTGCGCACAGGTAGTCGTTACATCAATCGAGATTATCGATAAGCTGCTCACACAGGGCTTGCAGCCTCTCAGCAAGATTAATGTTCCAGTAACCGCCAAAGCCGGCAAGGGTTCAGGCTGCGTCGAAGCGCCTCGCGGAATTCTTTTCCACCAGTACGAATTCGACAAAAACGGCGATTGCGTAGCAGCCGATATTTGCATTCCGACAAACCAGAATCACGCGAATATTCAGAAGGATTTTGAAAAATTGGTTCCTGAAATTATTAATGAAGATCAGGACGCGATTCGTTTGAAAATGGAAATGCTTGTCCGCTCATACGACCCATGTATCTCATGTTCGACGCATATGCTTGATGTACAATTCGTATGAAAAAGCCGACAATAGTATTGGGACTGGGCAATCCGTTAATGTCGGATGAAGGTATCGGTATTTTCCTTGTCAACAGGCTTGCCGAACTTTCCGAACAGTTCCCTGAAGCAGATTTCGTTGATGCCGGGACAGGCGGTATAACTTTGCTGCACCTGTTCGAAGGCCGGGATAGGGCGATTATTATTGATTGTGCTTATATGGACGAAGTACCGGGCCGGATAAGAAGGTTTACGCCGGACCAGGTTAAAAGTGTAAAACAGCTTGCTCATCAGTCTTTGCATGAGCAGGATATTATGAAAATTATAACTATGTCAAAGCTCATGGAACAGTGCCCAAAGGAAATAGTACTTTTTGGCATTCAGCCAAAGTCTATTACTTTGGGCCAGATTCTCAGCAAAGAGCTTGAAGAGAATATCGATAGTTATATACAAGTTATATGCGGCGAGCTTGGTTAAGATTTTGTAAGCCGCTCGATTGATTGTTGACACATTGGTACGCAAAAGTTTAAAATAATAAACAGAAAGATAATATTTTAAAATTAAGGAAAATTAAGGATGGATGAAGCAAAAATTCTTATCGTAGATGATGATCCTGATATTACCGAAGCAATGAGAGTAATCCTTGAGAATAAAAATTACGTAGTCAGTAGTGCAGGTGGTATTGATCAGGCGATGGAATGCCTCGAAGAAGACCGCCCTGATTTAATCATTCTTGATGTAATGATGAGCACCACACAGGCTGGTTTTATATTATCAAGAAAATTGAAGGCAGATGACAAATACAAAGATATTCCGATTCTTATGCTTACATCTATTAAAGATAAAATGGGAATCGATTTCAAGTCAGCCGCCGGTGATGAATCATGGCTGCCGGTTGATGAATACCTTACAAAACCGGTTAAGCCGGATGTGCTTATCGAAAAGGTCGGAAAACTTTTAAAATAGCATAAACGCTTATGGAAACTCTGCTTAAAAGCTCGAGGCGGATTCAAAGCGCCCGATGGCTTATCAAACTGAGATGGGTTGCTATTTTAGTTCTCGGTTTGGGAGTGTTTTTCGCGAAATACGCTATGAAAGTAGCGTTACCGGAAAAAAAGCTATACTTCATGACAGGTGTATTATTATTATATAATTTTATCCTGTTTGCGTATATCAGACAATTAACAAAATCAGGCAAAGAACCTGAAGAAAAAACGATCAGTAAAATGATTATGTTTCAGATTTTTGCTGATCTTTTTATTTTAACTGCCATACTGCATTTCTCCGGCGGAGTCGAAAATCCATTCTGTTTCTTTTTCGTTTTCCATATGATAATCGGCAGCATTCTCTGCAAAAAGCGAAGCAGTTATATACAGGCGGCCGCGGCTATCTCTCTTTTCAGTCTCATTGTTTTTCTCGAGTGTTTTAAAATTATTCCTCATTATGAACTCACAGGTTTCGCCGCACATGGACTTTTTGAAGATTTTACATTTATCAGCGGCACGCTTTTCGTATTTTCAATCACGCTCATTCTTGTAGTTTATATGACAAATTCCATTATGGAGCAGTTAAGAGAGCAGGAAGATGGATTAGAACAGGCTAATCAAAAACTCGAAGAAAAGGACAAGATTAAAAACGAATATGTCCTGCGTGTCACTCATGATATAAAAGGGCACTTGGCCGCGATTGAAAGCTGCATCAATCCCGTGCAAAGCGAAATGGTCGGCCCGCTCAATGAGAAACAAAAAGATTTAATAGGGCGAGCGTATTTGAGAACGCATAAATGTATAAGTTTCATAACCGCATTGCTTAAAATCACAAGTCTGAATCTTTTGGGCAAATTGGAATTCGAACATTTCCATCTCAATAAAATTATTTCGAGTGCGGTTATGACAGTTCAAAATCGCGCCAATGAAAAGAAGATAAGCCTGAGTTCCGAAGGTACTGAAAATGTAATTGATATTTCAGGTGAAAAAGTTCTTATCGAAGAAACTCTTACGAATCTGCTCTTCAACGCGGTTCGATACACTCCGGCAGGCGGACGCATCGTTTTGACTTTACAGGAAAAACCGGACGAATACCTGATTCAGATAAAAGACTCCGGCATAGGAATACCGGAAGGTGAAGAGGAAAAAATATTCGAAGAGTTTCATCGAGCCGAAAACGCTCGCAAAGTCGAAAGAGACGGGACGGGGCTTGGCTTATCATTCGCGAAACAGGTAATCGAAAAGCACGGCGGAAAAATCTGGGCAAAAAACAATCCCGAAGGCGGCTCAATCTTCAGTTTCACTCTCCCAAAAAACAACACATAAAAATAATGTCAGCGAGTCTTCTAAGAGAAGATGAGGCGATCTGCAATATTAAATAAAATGTCCAAAGTTCATTTATTTAATATTAATCTTGCCAAGCCGCGAAGAAACAAGGCGAGATGTATCCGCATCAAAATATTTCTGACAACGACTCTGTCATTCCCGTGAAGATGGGAATCCATTTAAAACGGAAATATTTTATGTGGACAAAATCTCTTTTCGAATATATTCTAATAGCATCAAGAGATAAATTATATGTAAAATAATAGTAAGCGTTCACAGAAAAACAATCATTTGCTGGTTTTTCTAAAAAAAACGTACTCTCGTTCTTCGCAGCGAAGCGCTGCTTCGCAGAGTAGAAATTGTCATTCCGCACTTGTTGCGGAATCCAGGAAATGTATAAATATGGATTCCCGCCTGCGCGGGAATGACAGAGTCGCATTTTCTGTGAATGGTTACAAATAATATATATGCTAAAGGGAGTATTTTATGAAGTATGAACTCAAGATAGTTTTGCTTTTCGTATCAATTATGTTTATTTCCGGCTGCAATTCTAACAAAGTCTGTAAAGTTAAAATCTACGGCACGGACAGGATGACTTTTAATAAGAAGTACGAAGATTTTAATGTCGCCTGCCGGACAGTTCTGTACGAACTAAGTTATAAGGAAAAGGACGAAAATGGTCATGAAAAAATGCCTTATTACGGCGAAGGAGCGGAAAGTCAAACTGTGACTAATAAAGGTTTTAAAATAGGGCTGACAGGAAATAAAATCATCAATAATAAAAGCTTTTATGGTAAGAGTTATCTCCGAACTAAGGATGATGAAGGTTACGAATATACTATCACAACTACGACTTATAACAAAGATAATCCTGAAGTTATTCTCGAAACTACAAATCCTGACAAGACCACATTCGTCAAAGCTTTGCATGATGAATTTATAAAAAGAGGATTCAAGGTAATACGAATTGAAGATTGATTGATATATTTAGAAGAGTGGTAGGGTGT
>CAZMPL010000310.1:0-4405 GCA_964567805.1 uncultured Pirellulales bacterium
CTCTTATCAGGCGGCCCGGCGGCTTAAAAGAAACTTCCAGCTTTCCAATAACCGGACTTTTGGCCCGGTCGAAACTAATTTTTAACCCGGTAGGTGCGATTGATTTGTCAAATTCCACATTTTCAGGTAAAATGGGAATGGTTTTACTTTCATCATAATTAATCGTTGTCGAATCATGCATACTTTAATACCTTTAAAATTGCGGACAAATTTTTAAGTTTTTATAGATAAATATACAAATGCGGATAGCCACTGATTTCGGGATGAACTTTCGGGAACATGAAATATTATATCCTTCATAATATATTCACCTGTCATTATATTTCTCACCTTATTATTTTTTATATAAAATCACATCCATGTCTGACTATATAAATATAATATAAAATTGCCCCATAATCAATATAATATGTCAATTTCTCTTCAAGAATAATGAATTTCCGCTATTTTTTTGTTTTTCTGGCCTGAATGAGCTGATAAACAAACAGGCCTTCCGGGAACATATCGCTTAAACTATCTGTTCCCGGAGGCCTGCCTGTTATTACCTCGATTGGTTATATGATGAGGTAAAATTGATTAGTTTAGTTATTTAATAGCATCTAAAATATCTTTTCCGAGTTTCATACATTCGTCTCGTTTAAGATTATCGTAATCCGCAAAAGACGCCATCATTTGAGCACTTTCCGGCTCCATGAGAGATTTTGTTATCCTGCCGCGAAATACGTTAGCCGGTACTTTTGTAACTTCGCATAATTGTGCCAGATGATTATCAATATATCTCGTGACCAATTCTGGAGTAATGGGATTTCCCATGTTGCCGCAAACGGCGAAAAGGCCTCTTATTTTTCCCTTGAATGTATCTTTGTTCTGCTTGATGAAATCCTGTAATTCAGGAGAAGTCGCAAAGCTTCTGACTGCGCCGCCGATCACGAAATGCTCGTAACCTTTGATATCCGGTTTTTCGCGTATATCGAAAACATCAGCGATACCGCCCATACCTTCTGAAATCCAAACAGCCGCGTCACGGGTACTGCCGCACCATGTACTGTATATTACGGCGATTTTTTTATCGGATTTTTTTGGGTAATACTCTAACGCACGAGCGTTTTTATTTATTGCTATTGCTCCAACACTGGCAATTCCTATTTGCAGGAAATTTCGCCTTTTCATAATTCTCCTTTCGAATGTTCGAATCATAGTAACGGTTTCACTCGTTTTCAAATTTCTTACATTTTACTTAAAACTGGTATAATCTGTCAAATCAATACGGAATATTACAGTTTCGCAGTAGCTGGCGGCTGTGTCATTTGCTGCTGAATTTTCATTACTGCATTCATAATTTCCTGTATATGTTCTTTTGGAAGAGCAAGCTGAATAGTCATTTTGCCTTTGTCCGATTTACCAGTTATTACGAGATTGCTCTTTGTTTCAATATCTACATCCGGAATTTTAACAGGAAGAATAGAGCTTACCGAACCCAATCCCATTTTCATAAGACGAAGAGCATTCATAGTAAGGAAGAAATCCGCTTTTTCTGATCCCGGGATAAGAGCCATAGCCGCTTGTGTTTCGGAACATACCTGTTTTGCCGAGCCGGATTGAACCTGGTCAATTAGTTCATGCATGATTTTAGCTGAATCACTGCCTATTGCGGCGGCGAAAAGACCATTGGTGACTCCCCAGCGATATTCGATTCCTTCGCCGTACATTGATCTAATAATTTCCGCCTGGGGATTATCAGAATCCTCAAATTTGATTGTCATTTTCGCTGAATCAATTGAAACACCTTTGTATGTTTCTACACTTCGGTTAATTTTAAATTCAGTATCCATACCCATGCTTTTATACATATCCAGGAAGCCGGAATTCATCATCAATTCAGAAGAATCGTTAATTAACTGTTGAAATTTTTTCTCATCCTTTACGCCGATAAGATATTTTCCTTTGAAAGGAAAATTTGAATCCTTATCTTCTGAAAAAGTATAAACCGCGTTACCTGAAATGCAATCCATTAACTGTTTCGTGATAGATGTCATTTTATCGAGCATTTCCTTGCTAATTGCGTCACCGCCCAGCATGGAAAGCATCTTTGTTTGCAAATCTATTGATTCTGTCAATATGGAAGAATTCATTGAAAACGCAAAACTCATCATGGAACCGTTTTCGATATACGGGAGCAGATTATTCTCTTTTGCTGATGATGTAGAAAACATCTGTGCCATTTTCGTTCCCGGTACAGTATTTATGACATGTGTTATATTTAATGAGTTTTGTGTGGGATTAATTGACAAACTGACAGTTTTAACCTCTTTCAACACTGTATCGAGCATGCTGACATACATATTCATTATGTTCTGGAGTTGTGCTTCATCCATTCCGGTGACATCACCCGGCATACCCGCGAGGCTGGATTTCAATCCGTTTATTGCAGTTGTCAACATAGGACCGAATGTTTTAGCAGCCAGCTCGATGTTTCCATAAATCCAGATTGACTCGCTTGTCGCCTGCTTTGCTTCGGAAAAATCCAGTTTGTCGCTCAAAGATGAAGTTTGAGAAGCGGTTTTCTTATATGCAAGGAGATTATCATAATTAGTGTTCCATGTCATGAGGGCATAGTTACCAAGCTGTGTCATCAGGATATTTTGCAGTGATGGTAATTTCACGATGCCGTTAACGTCGGCGGGTGTTTTATTTGCTATGCCATTGATAAATTCCTGATAATTGGAAACTGGTACAAGAATACCCGGGAAAATATTTATAGTATCACTTGGCTTGGGACCCTGGTTATTCAATATGGCGTACATATCAACCGTATTATTGCCAGCATCACTTGACTGAGAACCCTGGCTATTCAAAATAGCTCCAAACATAGTTATACTGCCGTCCATATTCAGGCCGGCCAGTTCCGGACTTCCAAGCAAGCCTGGCAAAAGTCCTTTAACAAGCGTTGATGTAGTAATTGGATAAACGCCCGAAATAAACTGGTCTAATTGAGCAAGAGAATTGTTTACATTATTAATACGAACGCAGAATAAAGCATTGTCTGGCACATACTTAAGTGCCTGGTCATTTACCTGAGCCTGTATGAAAAGCGGCATGGCAAAGATTAGAAAAATCAATGAAAATACAGTAATATTCCTTAAATTTCTTGAAACAGTCATTTCTGTTACCTCCTTAAAAAAAGTTAAATTTTCAAATTGGATTATTCATATATTATAAAGAACGCTCATAATATCTAAAACTTTTAAAAAATATTATAAAAAAGTTAAAAAATTACCAAAAAAGCTAATTTCTACATTTTTCCTTCTTATATTATAATTGCATTAATTATAGGCCCCGTTTTGCAAAAATAAATAAAATTCCAATTATTTCAAGATTATTAACAAAAGAAAATAATGTTTTTTATCTGACTTTATTAGCTAAAATTCTTTGTTATTATTCTTAATTATGCGATTTAAATTGGTTAAGGAAGCATATCAAAAAGACGATAAAATTCAGCATATGGAAATGCGAGTCTATCGGATTGTATGAAGGGATTTCATAATAAAATAAGAATTAATTGGGAAGATAATGCTATGAAAAATATAAAACTTACCGGCTCAAACCTGAAAGGGTGTTTTATATTTCATATTTTATTTATTCTGCTTGCTTTAACTTCGGGATGCGGAAACAAGTTTTTCGATCCTTCACAAGTCGGACGATTTGATAATACTCCGGCTGTTAATGTAATACTTGAAACTCTCGGAGTTGCGGAAGAAGTTCCTGTCGCATGGGAACAGGGGGAAGAACCTCGGCCTATCGATACCCTTGCGGTTAAATCAGACTACACTCTTATGCCGGGTGACATTATCGAAATTGATATTCATGAATTGCTTTCGCAGGGTGTAACTTATTCGAAAAATTATGAAGTAACTGAAACCGGCAAAATTTCAATTCCGGTTGTAGGTGAAATAGCGGTTAAAGGAAAAACAGAAGTACAACTCGAGGATACGATTAAAAAGAAACTTTCTCCAGCGACTTTAATTAATCCTCTTGTTCATGTCACTTTACTGCAGTCTCAATACAGAGCTTATTCGATCCAGGGCGATGGAGTTAAAGTACCGAACAGGTACCCGATTCAGCGTTACACATTGAAGTTGTCGGAGGCCCTTGCTACTGCGGGAGGCGTAACCGGGCAGGAAAAAGTCACTAACGTCTATATAACCAGGCAAGTACCTAAAAACAATAAAAGTTCGTTGATAAGCAAGAACGACATTAAAGATTTTCAATCGATTCAGTCTGCTTACAATCTTAAAGAGCCGATAACTCTCGAATCCACAAAAAGCACTAATGCTCTAAACAATAATCCATTTAATAAAGTTGTTGTTTCTTCGTCGGAAATGGTAATCGATAGAAATCCGAGCAG
>CAZMPL010000311.1:0-4400 GCA_964567805.1 uncultured Pirellulales bacterium
GACCCGGCGACCAAGCTTCGAATGCCGGAACCTCTCGAATGCAAAATCGAACAGCGTGATGGAAGCTGGTACTGGAAGGTTGAAAAACCAAAAGGTGCGACAAAATTATATGTTGATATTCGTCCTGACGGCCAGACTATGCCTGCGATCCAATTACCTCTTGAAAAGGAATCAGCAAACAAAAATCTTCAACTGGCAAATGACACATTCGCTTTCAAAAATATTTCAGAATTATCTTCCGAACAGAATTGGGAAGGAGTAACGAATACACCCGGTATTTTTCGACTTATTGCTATGTCACCAGAGAACATTTATGCAGCCGTTCAGGAAATTCCTTCAAGCGAACAAAAATAATTTGTTTATATTTTTAGTATACTGCTGCCTGTGATTCGATTTGTTCGCCAGGCTTGAATGGTAAAGGCTGGCCGAACTGTATAGCAATTCTTCGCATGAAAGGATTAATGCAGTCTATTCTGCAAACGCGGCCTGTTCTTGTAAAGTCGGCAATATCGAATGAATCATCGTAGCCGTATTTAGGAACACCGAAACGAGTTGTGATATTCTGGCCAAGATGAGGGCATTCCTGGTCGGCATAGCAATTAAATGATGCACCCCTGCTAGAGACATCAACCATTTGTCCCTGTGTCAGTGAGTTGTCCGGGTTTTCAGCAAACCAAACCGGCCAGCAATAACGTAATCTTTGTTCAGTCCTTCGTTCGTCATAATTTTCCATTGTTATACCTCAAAATCCCCAAATTTTATTTTCTTTATGTAGGCAAATCGTCAGAAACAATGAGGTACTTTATGAGCGAAATATTGTTCTTTGATAAATTTAATTGGAAATTATTTGTTTTAGAAGAATTCTGCGTCTTAAAATGCAGAAAAAAATATTTGCATTCTGTAATTTAATTATCCGATGTTCCTATAATATTAATACAATACCAATTAAAAAAGGACGCTCGATTAATAAGCGTCCCTTTTTTGTTTTTAATTGAAGACCTGAAATGTAAAACTCAAGCCTTCGACTAATATTAAAAATTAAGCTTCAACTGATTCTATTTTATGATGCGGTGATTTAACGAGCAGAGTCGCAAACACGGCGAGTATTAACAAAACCGCGGCACCATAATAAGCCACGTTAAAAGTATTGTATTTAACATATATTAAACCAGCAAGTTTTGAGAGCATAAAACCGCCTACTCCCCATGAAGTGAAGACAAGGCCGTAATTCATTCCGAAATTCTTCAAGCCGTAAAAATCCTTTGTAATCGATGGGAAAAGCGAGAGGTTTGCACCATAGTTAGCTCCGATTAATGCTGACACTATCGCCATGATCGGAATTGAACCGAGTACATTTGTTTTAGAAGCTCTCGAAAGCAGAAATATCACCACAGCCTGACAAATAAAACATAAAAGCAGAGTAGCTTTACGACCAATCTTATCGCTCAACATACCGGATACAATACGTCCGCCGCCGTTGCCGATTGCCATTACTGCAACCAGTATAAAACCCAGATTAATACCAACCTGTTCTTGAGCAATGGTATCAAGTTTTCCAATAATCATAAGACCAGCACCAGCTCCGCAGGCATACATAAACCAGATTAGATAGAATTGCCAGGTAGCAAGCATTTCTTTCGGGAGAAATTCCGCTTTCTTGTCGCCAACATTTAACTTCTTTGCCGCTTGCGAACCCGCAGGTACATAGTCTTTTGGAGGAGTCTTTAATAATTGTGCAAGAGAAACAACAACAATTAAAAACCCGATACCCAAAATCATTATCGATATTCTGAAACCAAGAGCGCCAATCAGTGCTGTAGTTAACGGTGCGGTATAAACAGAAGCAAGTCCGAAACCCGATACAACTATTCCGGTGATAAGACCTGTTTTTGAAGACGGAAACCACTTGACCGCAGGCGGTGTAGCGGATGCATAACCGAATCCGATACCAGCTCCGGCAAAAACACCAAAGCCAATAACAAAAACCAATACGGTATCTGTCATACTTGCTATAACAAATCCAATACCGACCAGAATGCCGCCAATTGACGCTACTAATTGCGGGCCCAATTTATCCTGCATCCTGCCTGCAAGAACCATAATTATAGAGAACACCAGACAGGCAACCATGTAAGGTAAGGACTTATCATCTTCGTTCCAGCCCCAATCATCGGGAATACGTTTGCTTATAACGCTCCATGAATAGAGAATACCAAGAGCAAGATTAATACCCATACCAGCGAAAGTTACCCGCCAGCCGTGATTCTCGTTTTTAGATAATATATTTACAGATTCCACATCCATAATTATTGACCTTTCAATTAAATATGGGCCGGATGCGTATTTAAACACATCCGGCTCATTTTTTCAGATTAAATTAATTATAGACCCCGGCCTTTGATGAGATCTTCAACTACATGAGGATCTGCCAGAGTTGTGATATCTCCAAGATTATCCCTACTCTTTTCGGCAATCTTACGCAGAATTCTACGCATAATTTTGCCCGAACGAGTCTTGGGCAATGCTGGTGCAAATTGAATTGCTTCAGGAGCGGCGATTGCGCCAATCTCCTTACGTACGTGCATGATGAGCTCTTTCTTAAGCTCTTCACTTTCGGGGACTCCGCCAACGAGAGTTACGAAAGCATACAGCCCCTGACCTTTAATTTCGTGAGGTATCGGGGTAACTGCAGCTTCGGCAACTTTGTCATGACTTACAAGTGCACTTTCGACTTCGGCGGTACCGATTCTGTGGCCGGATACATTAACTACATCGTCAATCCTACCCATCAGCCAGTAATCGCCATCGTTATCAATTCTGCAACCGTCACCGGTGAAATAAATATCATCATATATTGTGAAATATGTATCAATGAAACGGTCATGATCGCCCCACATGGTGCGCATCATTCCCGGCCATGGTTTTCTAATGCAGAGCTTTCCACCTTCGTTCGGATTACACTGAGTTCTATCATCACGAAGAACTACTGCATCGACTCCGAAGAATGGTCTGCTTGCGCTGCCCGGCTTTAGTGTCATCGCACCTGGCAGAGGAGTAATCATAAAGCCGCCTGTTTCAGTCTGCCACCATGTATCGACAATCGGGCATCTGCTGCGGCCGACTTTTTCGTAATACCACATCCAGGCTTCCGGATTAATCGGCTCACCGACTGAACCAAGAATTCTTAATGTATCGAGTTTATATTTGGCCGGCCATTCATCACCGAGACGCATAAGTGATCTGATTGCGGTCGGAGCGGTATAGAATACTGTAACGCCAAATTTATCACAAACCTGCCAGAAGCGACCTGCATCGGGGTATGTAGGAACGCCTTCGAACATAAGTGATGTCGCGCCGTTTGCGAGCGGGCCGTAAACGATGTAGCTATGTCCGGTTACCCAGCCGATATCAGCGGTGCACCAGAAAACATCATCGTCGTGAATATTGAATACATATTTGTGTGTAAGTGTTGTGTGCATCAGGTAGCCGCCGGTTGTATGAACTACACCTTTGGGTTTTCCTGTCGAACCTGATGTGTAAAGAATGAATAATGGAGCTTCTGCTTCCATCGGCACTGCTTCGCATTTGTCGCTTGCTTTTGCCATTTCATCGGTGTACCAGAAATCACGTCCCGGTTCCATGTGGCAGGCATCATCTGTTACTTTAACTACGATGCAGCTTTCAATGGTCGGGCAGGATCTCATGGCTTCATCGGCGATACCTTTTAATGGAATAGCCTTTTTGCCTCTGCGCGAAGTGTTAACTGTAATAAGCATCTTGCAATCAGAATCGTTTACACGACCAATAATAGCATCTGCGCTGAATCCGCCGAAAATAATCGAGTGAATTGCGCCGATACGTGTACAGGCAAGCATGACAATTGCTAATTCCGGAACCATGCCCATGTAAATCGCTACTCTATCTCCCTTTTGAATACCTTTGGATTTGAGTACGTTTGCGAATTTACAAACTTCCTTGTGAAGTTGTTCGTAGGTGAATTTTTGAACATGTTCATCAGAATCACCCTGCCAGATGATAGCGGTTTTCTTTGCTATTGGTGTTCCGAGATGACGGTCGAGACAGTTGTATGAGACATTCAATACGCCGTCTTCGAACCATTTATGCTCGATTTTGCGAGCTTTGGTATCCCAGGTGTATTCCAGGGCTTTTGTAGGCATTTTGAACCATGTCAAAGACTTTGCCTGTTCAAGCCAGAATTTATCCGGGTCGTTGATAGATGCATCCCACATTTCCAGGTATTGCTTGATGCTGTTTACATAAGCGTTTGCCTTTATGTTTAGCGGCGGCGGAAACGTGCGATTCTCAGTCATTAGAGAATCTATGCCTTTTTTTTGTTCCATGATGTTCTCCTTTGTAGAGATAAAAAATAATTGTACTAA
>CAZMPL010000312.1:0-3279 GCA_964567805.1 uncultured Pirellulales bacterium
TCTTATAATCCCAATCCTTTTAATCATGCTAAAAATGTGAACTACGATGTCACTTTAACATGGCATAAAGGTTTAATGAGCCGTTATAGTCGTATATATTACCATCAAATCTATTTAGGAACCGATTTCAATGATGTTTATAATGCAACCATCGATAATCCTTTAGGTGTATTGGCATCGAGCAGAAATGACCCTAATTCTTACAATCCGAGTAATCTGAAATGTAATCAGACCTACTACTGGCGTATTGATGATGTCACAAGTTCCGTAATGAAAGGTGACATCTGGAGCTTTACTACCGGTTCTAAACCGGTTAATGCCTGTTATCCTTATCCCGCGGATAAAGCTATAAATGTTCCCTGGGGAATAATTTTAAGCTGGTCACCGGGTTCATTAAATCCGGTTAATTACGACGTGTATTTCGGAATTAATTTCAATGACGTAAATAATGCAACAATAGCAAATCCATTGAACAGTCTTGTCTCAATAGCTCAGGATTCTAATTATTATGACCCCGGCGAATTATACTACCCTCAAAAATATTACTGGAGAGTCGATGAAGCGGATAGTAATGGAGTAGTTGTAAAAGGTAAAACGTGGTCCTTTACTACATTGTCCAAACGCCGGGCATGTTTCCCTGCTGATACTCCTGTATGGGTAGATGGAAATATGATAGAAATCACAAAAGTTGTCGAAGGACAGAAGGTTGGAAAAACTGATTGCGGCATATCAACATCCGGCTCAATTAAAGGACTGGAAGAGCACGGCACAGGAATGATTGCATGCTACGAAATGACCCTAGAAAGTGGAAATGCTATTACGATAGTACATTCACATTACTTCATGACTGTTTCCGGCGAATGGAAAAAGATTGAGGAATTAGCCGCAGGTATGCAATTGCAGACAATGAACGGCCCGATTACCATAAAGAGTGTCATAAAGAAAGCAGAGCCATTTGTCGGTAAATCATACAACCTGATTCTTGATGGTTCGGAGCAATACTTCGTCGGTATAGACGGAGTCATAGCTCTCGATTGCAGTAAGAAAACATGGGAAATACTCGAAGAAGCGAGAAAATAAATTTTTTGAATTATTTTATTTTTAAGGGATTAAAAAATGAGGACAAGAGTAATTCTTTTCATAAGTATCTTATCGGCAATATTCTGCACACACGCAGGAGGCACAGTTCTATATGTCGATGATGACGCGAACGGCCTCAATAACGGCTCAAGCTGGGAAAATGCTTATACTTATTTGCAGGATGCACTGAAAAGTACTCAAAATGTCAAAAAGCCAACCGAAATTCGCATAGCCCAGGGAATGTATAAACCTGATTTGGGAGCAGGTTTAAAAGGACGCAGAGAAGTGTCTTTTCAGATGAATATTAAAGTTAATCTCGCCGGTGGATACGCTGGCCTGGGACAAGCGGACCCGAATGCGCGTGACATAGAGCTTTACGAAACAATACTTAGCGGGGATCTAAACGGCAACGATATCAATGATCCCAATATCAGTAATCTACTATATGAGCAAAGCCGGGCAGATAACAGCTATCGGGTTATTTCATGCAGAAACATGAATGAATTAATATCCATCGATGGTTTAACTATCAGGTCAGGAAATGCTAATCTTTCATCCACTCCTTATGGAGGCGGGCTTTACAATTATAACAGTAATTTGCAAATTTCCAACTGCACATTCATAGAAAACTCAGCATTCAAAGGCGGCGGCGTGTACAATAACGACAGCCACCCGATTTTCAACAATTGTAAATTCATTAATAATATGGCAGATGATTACGGAGGAGGAATATTTAATGATCGCAGTACCGGCACTATAACCAATTGTACAATAAGCGGAAACGCCTCAACATACGGAGGTGGAATTTATGGGAACAATAGTGACATTATAGTTTCAAAATGCACTTTCAACTCAAACTTTGCAAAAAATACTGGAGGAGGAATATTTAGTGATCACCAATGTGAAATTTCTGACTGCAATTTCACTGAAAATATTGCTGAAATATCCGGCGGCGGAATTTATAATTCCTCAAGTCACGCAGTTACCTCTTGTAATTTTATAAATAATTACGCTTCCAAAGGTGGTGGAATTTATAATCCTGCAAGTTCTACAATAACAAACTGTACTTTCAGAAAAAACACCGCAAAAGATTACGGAGGAGGAGCATTCAATACTAACGGCAAGCCAATATTTATAAACTGCACTTTTGAAAAGAATACTGCAGAAAATGGCGGAGGTATGAGTAATAATAGTTGTACCACAATGTTAACCGATTGCTTATTCATTGAAAATACAAGCACAAATGGCGGCGGAATGTACAATTTTACGAATGGAAATCCGACAATTACTGATTGTTTATTTATAAATAATCTGGCAAAAGATTACGGAGGAGGAACATTCAATACTAACGGCAAGCCAATATTTATAAACTGCACTTTTGAAAAGAATGCCGCCGAAAATGGCGGAGGCATGAGTAATAATAGTAGTACCACAATGTTAACCGATTGCTTATTCATTGAAAATACAAGCACAAATGGCGGCGGAATGTACAATTTTACGAATGGAAATCCGACAATTACTGAGTGTATATTTAAAAATAATCTGGCAAAAGATTCTGGAGGAGGAATTTATAACCTCAGCAGTAATCCTTCCATAATAAAAAGCACATTCAGAAAAAATACTGCTGAATACTGCGGCGGAGGAATCTGTAACGTATCTTCGAACATTACTTCCGCCGGAATAGGCCTGTTCATTGAAAATTCAGCGGGATACAGCGGCGGAGCGATTTATAATGAAAATTGTAAAGCGAAAATAAATAATTACTTATTCATTGGCAATTCGGCGTCAATCAGAGGTGCCGGTATTGATAACGCTGAAAATTCAGATATAAAAATTGAGAAGTGCACCTTCATAGAAAACATGTCACCATATGGAGAAGCAGTAAGTTCTTTTTCAAGTACAGAATATGGAAACGAGGTAATACCAAGCGATATCAAAATTACAAACTGCATTCTCTGGGATAAAAACGAAGAGTTCTTCAATGATGGCGACTCGACAATTACTATTTCTTATTGCGACATCAAAGGCGGCCATAATGCTTTATACGACCTTAATCCTAATAATGTCTGGGGTAATGGTAACATCGATACGGATCCATGTTTTGTCGATGCGGGCTATCTGGATCCCAACGGAACTGTAGATAATCCTGATGATGATTTCTGGGTAGAAGGAGATTATCATCTGAAATCGCAGGCAGGC
>CAZMPL010000312.1:3289-4381 GCA_964567805.1 uncultured Pirellulales bacterium
TCCTGTATTGATACCGGGGACCCAATGTCTCCTATATGCTATGAGCCATATCCAAATGGCAACATAGTCAATATGGGAACGTACGCCGGTACTATCGAAGCAAGCAAGTCACTCGTTCATATTGATTATTTCAGTCACGCCTTTTCTCCTGAACCATATGATGGCGCATTTAGTATAAATCTGGATACTGTGTTAAACTGGTCTTCTGATTCGAATGCTGTTGAACATGAAGTATATTTCGGAACTTCTGAATTCCCGCCATTTTTTAAAAAAGAAAATGAAACAGAATTCATCCCGAGATCATTGCTGCCTAATACACAATATTTCTGGCGGATTGATGATTTAGATAATTCACTTAATAGAGTAAGCGGCAAGATATGGACATTTGTTACTGGTCCGAAACCCAAATACACTTATAATCCATATCCTTTTAGTGGTGCTGCAAATGTGAATTACAATGTAACATTAACATGGAATCCAAGCCAGAATAGTTTTTTTTATAATGTTTTTCTGGGAACGCATTTCAATGATGTTTATAACGCAACCGCTGAGAATCCTTTGGGTGTTTTGGTTTCGAATACAATCGAACCAAATTATTACAAACCCAGCCCTCTGGGATTTAATCAAACATATTACTGGCGTATTGACGAGACGGCGAAATATTCATCTCAGACAATAACAAGAGGCAACATATGGAGTTTCACAACCGGTTCTAAACCTATTCAGGCTTATTATCCATATCCTGAAGATAACTCGTCGGAAACTTCCCTGAATGTTATATTAAGCTGGTTCCCCGGCACATCAAATCCCGCTGCTTATGATGTGTATTTCGGAACTAATTTTAACAATGTCAATAATGCAACAATAGCAAATCCATTAGGTTGTCTTGTTTCAATAGCTCAGGATTCCAATTATTATGATCCCGTCGAATTAAACTTCACTCAAAAATATTATTGGCGCATCGATGAAACAGATAGTAATGGAGCAGTTATAAAAGGCGAAACATGGTCTTTTGTAACTGGACCTCAACCTGATTTTTCTTATAATCCCAATCCTTTTAATCATGCTAAAAATGTGGACTACGATGTCACT
>CAZMPL010000313.1:0-4306 GCA_964567805.1 uncultured Pirellulales bacterium
GATTACTATTTCACACCAGCTGAAACCTGCTCCGATTGCATAGACTGGGACAGAAACGGAACTGTTAATGAAAATGATATGTACACTAATATGATTAATTATATAAGGAACTGGCTTGATAACTGTATGAACAACTAACTAATCATAATTTACAATTATTATAATGCTATAAAGACCATAAGTTTTTATCTTATGGTCTTTTTTTTGCATCATATTCTTTTACTTAATTCGTAAGGTACTTTTTTATAGTATCAAGTTTATAAGTTGTACAAATATCTCATTAAATAAAAATTTCCCATATACTCTTTTTTAAAAAATCCAAACAAAATATTTATTTTTTAAAAAATATTTTTTTTCTTGTGCTGAACCATAATTTAAATATTTGACATTACATGACTAATTTTATTGTTATTATCGGAAGCGCAAAAAATTAATCAGCATTAATATCGCTACCAGACATAGAGATATGACTCATTCCTCTATTTAACTTGACCCACCACACCTGAGGTGTTAATATGGGCAATATGTAATATATAAAGGAAAAGGATTCCCGAAAGTTTAAATTAATAGTCTTTTTAAATTTTAAGGAAGAGATACTAAAACTATCTCATAAGGAAAAAAGCTATTTATTTGAAAAATGAGTAATAAAGAGGGTATATGTGATGAAAAATTTATTTACACTTTCATTTTGTTTAGCCTTATGCCTGGCAGCTTCTACTGTCAATGCAGACATGATTAATTATGATTATTCAATTGCAGCAGATAATACTTTAACAACTACAAATAGTTCGGCAATCGTTGACACTTTTGATTCTGAACGTCCCGATTGGACCTACAGCGGCTATGGTAAAATCAGAAACGGTTCTGTAACCAGTGCCTATGCAGCGCCATATAATCCTATTTTATCGACGCCAGATAATACGAACTACTTCGCGGTACCAGAGAATGCCTCATATGGTATTACCGCGGATGTAGATTTCGGCGGAGAACAATATAATTATCTTGGCCTGTTCTGGGGCTCAGCAGATTCATACAACGCAATAGAATTCTATAATGGTGAAACTTTAATAGCTGCATATTCCGGAGACGATGTTTTAGATCCCGCTAACGGTAACCAATTTTCCGCATTAACAAATCAGTATGTCAATTTCTATTTAAGCGATAATTTTGACAAAGTCAGATTCATATGTGACGGCTATGCGTTCGAATTCGATAATCTCGCGGTAGGAACTCATACTCCTGTTCCAGGAGCAATGCTTCTTGGCCTAATCGGATTAGGTTTCGCCGGCAAGAAATTACGCAGATACGCATAATTGAACAACAGTAATAAAAATACTACTAAGAATAGTTTGAAGAGTGCAATGATTAAAATATTGCACTCTTTTTATTTCACTTTCATCAGAAAAACTTCGAGCAGTCTCTTGCGATTATACATTTATCTTCACTTATACGCAGAAATTCTATAAATATTTTTTACTAAAGAATTCACATAAATCTTTCATCCAAAAATGCTTATGATATCAGAAAATTATATCGAAAAAAAATATTAATATTATCATTTCAAATGCTATTGACATTCAGTGACATATTAACATAATTATAAACAAGTTGTTATTCATTCATAACAGGAAGATGTGAAAAATAGCTTATTAATACTAAGGAGAGTTATGTTGCTGAAAAGGATTTTAATTGTATCAACAGTCGTATCGTTTCTATTCATTAATGTAATGTCTGCAAAAGCAGATATGTACACTTACAACTTCGAAAAGATTACCAATAATTCTTACCTGGACCTGGGCGATCAGCTTAGAGTAGAAGTATCAGATTCAGGAAGTAATCAGGTACTTTTCACTTTCTATAACGATATTGGCATCAGGAGTTCAATCTGTGACATATATTTCGATGATGATTCAGGCTCCTTAAAAAATATGACAAACATAATTAATGAAACAGGAGTCCGTTTCAATTCTCCAGCACACCCAAGGAATCTACCCGGCGGAAGACCATTTTCTTTCAGAGCTGATTTCAGTGCCGATTCAGATGTGCCGGTAAAACATAACGGTATAAATTTCTCAACCGAATCACTTGGCTTAAAGTTTAATCTCGCTTCAGGCTATAGTTTTTCTGATGTAATTAATGCACTTGCAGACGAATGCCTGCGAATAGGCCTGCATGTACAGGCTATCGGCTACTGTGACAAGAGTGATTCTTATATCAACGAACCAGGAGATACACCTGTGGTACCAGTTCCAGGTGCGGCTATTCTTGGTTTTCTCGGTATATCGTTAGCCGGTATAAAACTCCGTAAAACTATATAACTGATAATTAAAGCTACTTGGCTCTCGAAAGATATGAGCAATCTTCTGTACTGATTCGCACAACATCACCGACATTGATAAAAGGTGGTACGCGAACTTTCAGACCAGTCTCTAAAACCGCTTCTTTCATCTGGTTAGTTACAGTTGCGCCTTTTACCGCTGGAGCAGTATCGGCTACCGCCAGTTCGACTACCTTCGGAAGTTCAATTGCGATAACGCTTTCCTTATAAAGACTTACACTCAAATTAGTGTTAGGCTTGAAGAATTTTATCGAATCGCCGAACATTTCTTTAGAAACAGTAATCTGGTCGTAAGTACTGTTATCCATCAGAACATGGCCGGTATTGTCAGAATAAAGATATTCCATATCTCTGTGGTCAAGAAACGCAGGTTCAAGCTCTTCTGTCGCACGAAGGCGTTTTTCAATAATTACTCCATCGGCGATACATCTTAGCTTCGCCTGAATAAAAGCACGCAGGTTGCCCGGCGTAACATGGGTTGCCTGAAAACATACATAGAGTTTGCCATCGATAGTAACAGCCTGACCAGGTCTTAAATCACTTGCCTTCACATTTACTCCTTGAAAATATTACAATAAAAACTAAAATTATAATTACAAGGTAATTCTTTAGTCAATACACAAATATAAAAATCTTAATCGCGCACCATCACCGCTTGTATGTCTTTATACAACAAGTACTTATGCGCGTACTCGCCTTTTAAAATAATATATTTTCCTTATAATAATCTCCGCGTTTTTCAGAAAATATCTTCGTCTTCGTCATATTCTTCATCTTGCTGGCCTTCAGATTCATACATTTGGTCGTCAGAAACTTCAGGCGCATTCTGAATCTCTTCGATAATTTGCTTTGCCTGCTCGGCGTATTCTTTGGGAACAAGCACTCGCGGCACCATCCCGTCGATACAATATACGCCCTGCAGGTTTTCGTTATCAATTCGAACTGGGATTCCGGCGTCTTCGAGTTGTGCTCTCATCAGGTAAGCAAATGTAATATCACTGGCCGCATACACTTCTACATATTTATCCATTTTTCCTCCTTTTATTCAATTTCCTTATTATTTTAAAAACAGGAGAATAATACCCATTATAGAGTTAAAGGAACAAAATGCAAAATATAAAAAATGGCTTCTTGTCCTCCGAAGCTTTCCGGCCTTTGTAGCCGAAGCTACTTCGGCGGAGTAGACCAGCGAAGGAGGATTGGCTTCTTGTCACGGCGTAGTGCCTTGGGTACGAAGTCGGATGTTTCACAAGTAAGTATTTAGTCGTTGGTCGTTAGTATTTAGTTTTTTGGAATTGGGTTTGTTTGACAAATATTAGTCACAGAAGCACACAGGCACAGAGTAAAATAACTTTGAGCCTTATTTTGGCTTTGTTTCGCAAAGACAGCCTATAGGGTTTAGTGTTACATTTTCCTTTTTCTCCTTACTTATATCTTTGGTCTTGGTCTGTAACAAATTGGGTTTGTTTTCTACTGTTTCCTGTATCCTCCCCTCGAGATGGCAAGGCCATGTGTTCTGTATTCTTGTTACATTTGGCTTTGTTTTTACATTCTGTCTTCTGGCTACTGAATTTGCTACTCTGCGAAGTATCGCTTCGAAGCACGATCTGTATTCTCATTAAAATTGGGTTTGTTTTTACATTTTATTCTATCTCCTTACTTGTGTCTTGGGTCTCTGGTCTGTTATAAATTGGCTTTGTTTATCACATCGTCCGGCTGCACCAATTAGGCTTCGCCGTAACAAGTAGTCTTTAGAGCGAAGCCGGATGTTTTGCGCATCACTTGCCATAACTTCTCCTTTTTTTGTAGGGTGTGCTGTGCACACCGACTTTAAAATGGTGTGCACGGCACACCCTACTATTCACTTTGTTTTTTTTCATAATCTGTGTTCATCTGTGTTAATCTGCGGTTAAAATATAAGAGAGAAAAAAACATATCTCCCTCTGTAATTGCGGCTGTGTTGCGTTT
>CAZMPL010000314.1:0-4288 GCA_964567805.1 uncultured Pirellulales bacterium
TTATCTTCATAACAAAACACCTAAAATTAACTACTGATTAACGCAGATTTTCACAGATTTCTTGTCACGGCGTAGTCCGCAGGACGAAGACGGATTTACTGCTACGACTTTGTCATTCCCGCGAAGGCGGGAATCCAGTAACTATTCACTAATCACAAATCACTATTTACTATTAAAGAAGGCAAATATACATGAATATTTTAAAGGTATTTATCGGAGATTACTATTACGCATCCACAAGCAAACCGATACTATCAACTTACCAAATCGATACTATCACTTCGGCAGATTGATACTATCACTTAACGACAATACCTGCCTGCCAATTAAATTCTTTAACAAAAGCCAGACAACAGACAAAAGACATAAGACCGAAAACGCAATACGCATCACGCAGAACGCAGAACGAATTTCAGACACATGGCCTTGCCATCCCAAGGGGAGAAAATATTTCTTTAACTCAAAACTAAAAATTCAAAACTCAAAACTAATTGAAACCGCAGATTGACGCAGATTTGCTGGCTTACTTCAAGCCAATACTATTCGGATCTATTTGTTATAATTCATGCTCCATAGAAATATTTACTAAAAACAATGGATAGACGAATTCCCTGAATAATTATTATGTAATTCATTTTAAGGTTATCTTCACCGCACCGGTTGGTCTGCAAGACGTTGACAGCCCTGTATGCACATCTTATTTTAAGGTTATCTTCACCTGAACTTGAACAGGCAGTTGAGATTTTAATCCTGTATGCACAGCTTATTTTAAGGTTATCTTCACCACAGATGGAAAAAGGTGATAATCGTGCTGACCTGTATGCACAGCTTATTTAAAGGTTATCTTCACCAGATCTTTCGTATATCTTTATCACAACGTTGCTTGTATTAAATACTGCACAAAAATAAAAGAGATATGCTCGGTGAGCGAACATAAAGGGAATCATTTATTTCCTCTTACTTATGCCTTCTCATCCTTCAGGCCGTACAGGACGGCCTTCAGTCATCTGTCTGCGATTGCCTCTTGGGCTAGCAAAACGTTTAATGATGACCTCATCAGTATTTCAAAGAGCTTTATATTCTATACCTTGTTCATTGCATTGTAACTTAATCTTGTCTGCAATGTCAATAGTTGCAATATTTCTCGCTGCATTATAGTCGGGATCCTCTTCGTATTTGCATTCAGGACAAACAAACTGGGTTGGTTTGCCCGACTGTTTGTTTTTGTCCCTGAACCGGCGGTCGAATTCTATATTAATGTAGCCGCATTCACTGCACCGCCTCGAAGTATAAAAAGGATTAATTTTTTCAATTGCTATACCGGCTTCTTCGGCTTTGTATTCCAGAAACTGCTGCAACTGGTAGTAACGCCAGCTTGCACCGAGAAATGTTCCCATCAATTGTTCCTTAAGGCCGGAAAGGTCTTCGATCTGTATCTTTCCTGCACTGTTATCGATTGCAAAATCAATTACGGTCGATGACAACTGGTGATTAAAAGTCTTGTACGCGTTGTCTATCCTGTTCTGCAGCTTTTCTATAGAAACAATTTTTCTTTTTCTGCCGTGGCCGCTTCCGGAGGTTACTTTGGTAAGACTTTGTTTTCCCGCCCGCAAAATACTTCTTCTTCGGGCGACAGTCTGGTTCCGGAGTCCTTTGATTTTGTTGGCAAGTGACTGAAAGTGTCTTCTGCCAAGACGTGCATGCCCGTTATTTATTGCAGCGTAAAGAGGAACTGAATAGCCTAAATCTACACCGACTATTACATCCGGTTTGAGACCTGAATTGATTTGTTGCTGGAATTCATAAGTTACGAGAAGATACCATTGGTGTGTTCTCTGGTCCTGCTTGATTTCGAAAAGTCGCTGTCTGTATTCGCCTTTTACATTTTCTTTGTTATCAAGGAGTCTTTCCAAAATTGCGGTTTGCCCTGAATCGAGTTTATGTGTTTTTAAAACAATTCGGGGGTATGGCTTTGTACATATCATAAGGTCGAGTTCGACTTCGCCCGAATCAGCTTTTTCGAGACGTCTTTGCTCATCTTTGTCACAGCGTACAGGAATTGCGATATTATTCCTGAACGTCGGCAGAGAAGCTTTACCGCGAATTACTTCCCGCCATTTGGCCGGATTTGTAATAGCTCTTATTTTATATTGATACAGGGCGGATACGACGTAATCGGGTAAGATACCCTTTTTAGAAAAACGGTTCATTTCTTCTTCATCGTGGTTTTCCTGCTGAAACATCTTTCTTAGCTGTTGTGACAATTCCCCGATTTTCCTGGTTTGATATTGCTCGGATTTTCCGGTCCTCCAGAGATGGAAATTAAGATATGCTTCACTGACAGCGAGATTGGCCAAACGGTAAACTCTGTATCTTGTATTATCAAGTAACTTACCAAGTTCCTGCCACGTCATTTCGCCTGTTGGTTTGTGAATGCGGAACTTTGCTACTTTTACTATTGTTTTAGTTTTATCCGTCAAGCTATTCCTCCATTATTAATCCCAAATTTAATTGGCTCCAAACTAATAACAAATAAGATAATATCATATTGTTAACCCTGATACAATAGAAAATAAATGCAAATTCTCAATAAATCCAAATAAAAAAGAACAAGAACCATTAAATAAATCTGTGAAAATCTGCGTCTATCCGCGGTTAATATCTTTTGTGTTTTTTGTGCCTTTTTGTGGCAATAAACGTTTTTAATTCCTCTGCGCTCCGTCTGCGCCGGATCTTCGACTTTGCGCCTTGGCGAGAGAAACATTAAGACTGCGGTCGATCTTCTTTTTCCTTACCGGTTTTTATACACCTGCAATAGAACGGAACACACCATCCACAAAAATACTAACTCCATCCGGCAATATCCATGCATTGATATTGCTTTTAGAATAATTTATGATTCTATCTGATAATCTCTAATTTCGGTAGAGCCTTCTGCAGTTCCGCATCCTGTTCATCAGTAACTTTAACACACCCAACAATATAAAGATATTTAAGCTTTTTTAACCCCAAAAGGACTGATATATCGCTTATCTGGTTTTCACCAAGGTAAAGTTGAGTTATGTTTGGTAGATTCGCAAAGACTGATATATCGCTTATCTGGTTATGAGAAAGGGAAAGTTGAGTTATGTTTGGTAGATTCGCAAGGAATGATATATCGCTTATCTGGTTATTATAAAGGTGAAGTTGAGTTATGTTTGTTAGATTTGCAAGGAATGATATATCGCTTATCTGGTTACGAGAAAGGTTAAGTTCAGTTATCTTTGTTAGATTCGCAAGGGCTGATATATAGCTTATCTGGTTTCCACCAAGGTCAAGTCGAGTTATGTTTGTTAGATTCGCAAGAACTGATATATCGCTTATCTGGTTATGTTTCAAGCTGAGCCTGTTAATTTTTTTCAGATTTGAAAGCGGTTTTATATTACTGATCTTGTTATTTTCAAGCCATAGTTCAGTTATTTTTATTAATCCCGCAAGGGCTGATATATCATTTATTTGGTTATGATCAAGGACAAGTCCAGTTATGTTTGTTAGATTCGCAAGAACTGATATATTGCTTATCTTATTAAAAGAAAGCATAAGATATTCAAGCTTTTTTAGCTTCTCTATAGTTGAAATATTTTCTATCTGGTTATTACTAAGGAGAATTTCAGTTATATTTGTTAATTTTGCAAGTGCTGATATATCGCTTATCTGGTTGCCATAAAGGTAAAGTTTATTTATATTTGTTAAATTCGCAATAGATGATATATCGCTAATTTCTTTAGAATCTATATTTAATTCATTTACTGCTTTATAATCAGACTCTTTCAATTCAGATGGTTCTTTTTTGAGTTGTTTTGCGATAGCATTTCGAATGATTGTTGCATCATCAAGTTTTTTCGTTGATTGTTCGGCCTCTTTAGTAATTTCTGCAATTTCAGCGGAGAACTCAATTTGCATCAATTTCCCTAACCGTTCATCGGAGAGTAATTCAAGGATTTCTGAATACCGGGGATTCTCTATAACAGGTATATATTTCTCATTTATCCCCGGCAAAGATGGAAGATATCCAGAATCAATTGCAGCTCGAGTCAGAGGACCTCCTGATGATTGCTCTTTTTCTTTATATTCCTGAAACTTTTTTTCATATTCCTTCATAATTGGAAGATAAAGAGGAAACTTTTTATTCTTTTTAATATTTGTTCTTACAATCTTCGACCATTGCTCAAAGAAGGAGTTTCCAAGTTCACTGCCAATCAATCTCGAATTGTTATATGGTTCGGATTCCACTATTTTTCTTATAAAG
>CAZMPL010000315.1:0-4247 GCA_964567805.1 uncultured Pirellulales bacterium
CAGCTAAAATATTATTCATTCAGCCATCCCCAAGCTTCGCTTGAGGCTGCCACCCCGTTAATACACAAGAAAAATTAGTAATTAATATAATAAAGAAAAATAATATAAGTTCAAATTATAATATATGCTGTACCAAAAATAATTGATGGGTGGCAACCTCATCCTGATATTTTTCAGGATGGGGATGGTTCATATTTATTCCTCTATGTAATATGCCATCAATCTTCTTCAATATTCGTAATAGTCGCATCGAGTCCGAGCAGGACGGTTTTTACCGCGGGGTCGTTCATAAGCTCGTTTCTTTTTTGTGATATGCCTTTTGTCTGCTCGTTTGAAGATTCCTCTTTAGCTTGTTCTTCGGCCGCAATTTCGAATTTTAATCCAACCTGCTTTGAAAAATGTTCGCTCAAAAAAGACTGTATTTGCGCAGCTCTGCCGTTACTTTCGCACAATGTTTTCTGCATTTTGGAAGTTGGTGCAAATTCAATTGTCAGTATATCATCTTCAAAATGTTTCGGTTGAGCCGAACTTAAATATCCACCTGTTGCGGGACCAAGATTTTTTGAAATTTCCTTCAAAATATTTTGCCAGTTGGTTTGTATCGTCTGAAGGTCCAATGAACTGTAATTGGTGGTTACAGGTTTATCTTTAGGGATTAGTGATTGGTGCTTAGTGGTTAGTGACTCGGAATTCGAGACACTTTTTTCAGGATTTTTTACTGGATCAGGGATTTTTTTTTTAACCACGGCGGAACCGGCCGTAGAAACTGTGCCGGATTTAATCTGCGAAAGAAGATTATCAATATTTATGAAATGCTCACTCAGCGCGAACCGCAAAAGTGAAGCTTCCAGTAAAGCTCTGCTCGTATCGCTATTCTTGATTGCCCAGCGAAGTTTTTCCAGCGTTGAAATGCTATAGACAATCGCCGCTATATCGAATTTTTCCGCTAATTCGCCCGCGCGTTGTCTTTGCGGTTCGGTCATTACGACTAGTTCGGTTTTAATTCCGGTAGATTTTACGACCATCAAGTCGCGCATGTAGTCGATAAGCGAATCGGCGATTTGCACTTCGCTGATTCCTACGCTGATTAATTCTTCGATAGCGGCTAATGTTCCGGCAGCGTCACTTTCAGCAATTTTTTCTATGAGCGTCCAAAGTTTTTCGCTATTTGGCTGGCCGAGAAATTCTTCGAGCAGTTTTATAGATAGCGGCTCGATTCCGGTACTTAGTAATCTGTCCAGAAGACTCAGGCCGTCGCGCATGGACCCATTCGCCATTTTTGCAAGTGACATTATCAAATCATCTTCGTACTTGATTTTTTCCTGTTTCAGTACAGATTTGAGTTGTTCGGCGATAACGGCTGGCCCGATATTGCGGAAATCGAATATCTGGCATCGAGACTGGATTGTCGCCAGGACTTTGTTCGGTTCGGTCGTAGCGAAAATAAACTTCACATGGCTTGGCGGTTCTTCCAGGATTTTCAGTAATGCGTTGAAAGCTCCGGTACTGAGCATGTGAACTTCGTCAATGATATAAATCTTGAACCTTGCTCGCGCTGGTCTGTAGATTGCATTTTGCCTCAACTCGCGCACCTGTTCTACGCCGTTGTTGGTAGCTCCGTCAATTTCGATAACGTCGATATCTTCTCCGGCGTTTACGGCGATACAGCTTTCGCATTTGCAGCATGGGTTGGGTGTAGGCTTATCGAATTTCAGGCAATTCAGCGATTTTGCAAGAACTCTTGCCATAGTAGTCTTTCCCACGCCGCGGGTACCTGTAAAAAGGTAGGCGTGGGCGACTCTATCGGTTTTGATTGCGTTAACAAGAGTTTGCGCAATCGGCTCCTGACCGATTACATCATCGAACGTCTGCGACCTGTATTTTCTTGCAAGAACTGTATAAGCCATTGTAGTATATTATAAACGTAAAACCCTGTATTATGCCGTATATTTTGTGCGATTACAAATCATGGTTCAGTATAATACAGAAGACTTTTTTTAGCTATAAAAAACATTTTGATTTGGCATAATTTATACAAAAAGATATTGCAAAAACCTGATTTTCAGCTTAAATAAAAGAAAATTGAAAAGGTATATATTTTTTTGCTTGAAGAAAAGGGAATAAAATTCGAGATAGAAGAAAGGAATAGTTATGCGAGTTAGTATTGAAGATACCTGCACCGCCTGTGGATTATGTGTCGATACATGTCCTGAAGTATTCGAGATGGGTGACGAAATGGCCCAGGTCAAAGTCGATGAAGTTCCGGCAGAATTCGAGGAAGCGGCCCAGCAGGCGGCTGACGAATGCCCGGTCGAAGCGATTATGATTGAATAATGAATCTTTCGAGAGGTAACTCAGTTTAAGCTGCCGAACCTGGAAAAATCATTCGCCGGCCAATATATAAAATCGGCTCGACCAATTATCGTCGCTAAATGGATACAACCGAAATTCCGGCTGTCATAAGAATTATTTCGATTATCACCTATTACAAAACAATGATTTGCGGGAACGGTAATTTTTGCGTAATCATGTATTATTGTTTGGGAAGGGTCGGTTAATAAAATATCGTATTGAGTTTTGCCGTTTGTTTCCTGGTATAAAGTTCCTTTGATATTTTCGTTATCATTGATATTCATTTTACCCAATGTCGAATCAGGCAATTTTTCAAGCTTGAGTTTCTGGTCGTTTATATAAAGCTCGTTGTTTTTCATTTCTACTGTATCGCCTGCAATAGCAACAACTCTTTTAATAAATTTTTCATGCCTGTTTTCAGGATTAATAAAGATAACGATATCGCCTCGCTGCGGATCAATTTTGTCATAAGCATTTTTATTAGCGATAATCTTGTCACCCGGAAGAATATTCGGATAGCATGAAGCAGTTGGAACAGAAAACGCGTCAAGACACAGATCCCGCAAATACAGGCTGCTTCCGATTGTGCCTCCTGTAACAATTAATACCAGAAGGAAATATACATGCCATTTGTTGTAATCCTTCAATTGATAATCCACTCCCGCCCGCTTAGCCAGATTCGCAGAATCAATAATCGAAAAAAATTTTACCATGAATCCAAACAATGCAAGGAGAAGCGCTATTTTGACCAGAACAAATGAATCGCTCAACAAAAACAACCCGAGAACCAATGGAATAGGCAAGATATTCAGAAAAGTAAAAACTAGACCTCTTGCCAGTTTGCCGCAATACACCTGCCCAAGACCTGACATAATGAGTGACAATACTATCGCAACCCAGATTCTTCTTTTATTGTTTTTTAATATATTATCCATTTATATCTCCCTTATTCAGAATCATAACTATAATAAAAACCATTCTAATAAATCCTGTCATAACTCCCATTACAACTAAAGCCGCCTGTGCAAATGGGTGAGCAGAAACAAAATCGACAAGCCGCCTGGTAAAATGAGACTTCGACTTTTTTTCCTGCTCATATCGATATGCCTGATTTACAACTTTGTCTATGAAGTTTTCACTGGGAACAACCTTGCGCCTGGCTGCTTTCCATTCTTCATACAGTTCTTCGTTTTTCATAAGATATATCCTTCGAAGTCTTTTAACGCTGACTTAATATTATTTTTTGCGCGGTTAATTCTTGATTTTACAGTTCCGACTCTCGCTCCCTGAATTTCGGCGATTCTTTCATAAGGCAGCTTTTCGAACTCTGCCAAAATAAACGCTTCCTTCTGTTTCAAAGGTAACGAGTCCAGAATCTCGTCCAATTTTTCAAAAAATTCGCTTTTAGCAAGTTTATCGGAAGGCTCTTCAACATTCAGTTTTTCCGGAACTTCTTCCATCGAGAGCGGCTTTTTCTTCTTGAGTACATTGATACTTATATTCCTCGCGATAACAAAAAGCCATGTCGAAAATTTGCTGTAATAAGGATCGAAAGAAGACAACTTTTTATAAGCCGTAAAAAACACCTCCTGCGCAATATCCTCGCAAATCTGGTTATCATTTATCATGTTCCTTACAAACCTGATAACCGGGATATGATAACGTTCTACGATAAGACGAAAAGAATCGGTATCGCCATGCAGAATTTGCTGTATAATTTCTTTGTCTTCCACCAATTATAACCACCTTATTAGCAACTCTTTTCAATTTTCAATTTCTAAATAGTTATACAACTACCTGGCTGGATAGTTCCATAAAATTTAATATCTCACTCAAACTAACCGATTCTGTGTTGTCATGCTGAACGGAGTGAAGCATCTGGCTCTCGAATAAGA
>CAZMPL010000316.1:0-4225 GCA_964567805.1 uncultured Pirellulales bacterium
GAATTTATTGCTATTTAAGGTGAATATGGTAAGATCATTGGTGTCGTAAGGAGAATATTATGTTTATTAAGTGTTTTAATGAGAAATTCCAGTTAAAACCGATTTTCTTCAAGCGATATATGCCTTACTTCAATTTTGCAGAATTCCTATTGTCATATTACTATTATAAATACAATTAGAAACTTTTTTAGGAGAAAAAAATGAATACTGTTATAAAATTCGGTTTATATTTATTGGTTATAATATGCTTAGTTGGTTTTTCAGGATGCAAGAAAAAATCAGAACCACAGCCTTCTACACCGGCAACTGAAACACTTCAAAAACCAGCAGTATCTGAGCCGGCTCAGGAAACTGCAGCACCCGCTGCGCCTGCCCCAGCCGCTTCTTTACCAAGTACAATCGAGTCTCTTATTGCCGCTCCCATTGATACTGTTAAGGCTGAAGTAGCAGGAAATTCTAATATTGAGATGCTTAAAGCCAAAGCGACAGAATATAAAAATGCAATAACTGTTAAAAAAGAAGAACTCACAAAAGAAATCGCAAAACTGAAAGAAATCCCGATTACAGAACAGCTTGGCGCGAACGCTAAAACAATACAGAGTAATATTCAAAATCTGACAAAAATTGTGTCTGATCTAACAGATAAGTTCCAGCTTTATAATAACAAAATCAAGGAACTTGGCGGCACCGCATTAGAATTGACAAAATAAAAAACTTAATAAAGACATAATTTTCATGTCGTTATTTTTAAAATCAATCTGCGGCAGCAGTAATGGTAATTGTCTGGTTTTATGCCAGAGGATAAAAGGATTCTTATCGATTAATATCCATACTTTTTAGAGGAGTGGACGGCTTGCTTGTGGCGTGGTTAGCCAATGAAATTCGTAGTTGTTCTCTGTTGCAGTATTGTATTAACAAAAAAGTAATATGCAGACATAAAAAAAGCTACGTTCTTAAGTGCTTATAGGGCAATCTTTTAAAAATATATAAATGTCAAGATTTCAAATAACCGATTTCGTTTCATTTCTTATAATATGTTCGTTTTATACTTAATGATTTAAAAAAATATCAGATATTTTTCAATTTAACATTATAAGGTGTTTTTTCTATCATCTCATCTAATTGAGATAAATTAGATGACAGTCTTTTTAATTCTTCTGAGTCATTTACCGGTATTTCTGAATTTCCTCTTTTTTCAAGAGCATCCAGAACATATTTTATAGTCAACATTTCGACATCACGAGCCGGTTGATATAACATTTCTTTGCTTTCTTCTCCTTTGTTTATTTCAGATATCACTGACGAATCAACTAACTCATAAAGTATTTGACGAACTAATCTGATGGGGATACCCAGAGATTTTGAAATTGTATCAGCGCTTATGGGTGCTTCACCTGAACAGAATTTACTGATAATAAGTTTTGTAACAATTAATGAAAGCAGATTCTTATATTTTGGGCTGACGGATAAACAGTCCGGTTCAAACTCATAGGTTTGTACGTTTTGAACTGCAAACGCGATTTCCGCGCCAAATAAAATAATCAGCCAGCTTGTTTGAAGCCATATAAGAAATAATGGAAGTGCCGCGAAACTTCCATAAATAGCACTATATTTAGCTGCTCCTATCTGGAGATTTATATAAGCCCATTGAACAATCTGGAAAAGTGTACCTGCAAAAATTCCGGCTACAAGTGCTGACTTCAATTTTACCTTTGTATTGGGCATAAAAATAAATATGAATGTAAACAACAGCCAAAGTGTGCAATAAGGTAATATCTTCAAAGGTACAAGCAATAGGGGACCCATCGATTTAAGAAATGTTATTTTTTCAAGCAGCAATTTAGCCTGACTGCTTACCAGCACAGTAGTACTGCCTGCCATAATCATGAGAATGGGGCAAATGAGTATTAATGAGATATAATCGCTGAATTTTCTTGCAAAACTTCGAGGTTTCTTGACACCCCAGATAATATTAAATGAATGTTCTATATTTCCCAGAACTTTCATAACACTCCAGATAAGAATAATAACTCCGATTCCTGCAATCAAGCCGCCCTTGGTGTTTTTAAGAAGAGAATTGGCAAAAGTAATAATTTTAACAGCTACTTCTTTCTGCCCTTCAAACCTTGCCAGAATTTCTGTTTCCATGCGTTCTTACAAACCGAATCCTTTGGCAATGCCAAACATCATTGCGATAACCGGAACGATTGAAAGCAGCGAAAAAAAAGTTAATGCTGATGCGCGAAAATTGCAGCTATTCTCCTGGAAACCGCGAACTGCAAGAGCAATAACACGCAATTGGTTAATCAGGAATGATTTAGGACGCGTATAATTATCAAGCCGCATCCTCCAAATATCTGTATTCAGGAATTTTAAGAATTTTGACAACATTGTAATTTACCCTTTTTAATACAACAACATAATATTTAATTTGATTCTAATATTATTTCAATTGTTTTATTATACTTTGTATTTCAGAAAAATACTATTTATTGATTAAAATTAATATGTATAGAAACTTACTTATACTTGCATTTAAACCATAATTAATTAAAATTATTAATATAATTATAATTGATAAAATATTATAAGGATTATTGTTATATTCCGAGAGAACCATGCGAAAAATAGAAAAAAGTATATATGAAATTATATTACTTCGTTATCGGAGAACGAACAAGATATATAATAATATATTGTTGTTCCTTGCTTTATCTTTTGTATTTTTGGGCTGCACAATGAACAGGCAGCCAAAAGAAACAGAATCTTATATTGATGAAATAAGTAATGAGATTATTTACTCTGCCGGTTCTCCTGTATCAGGTTCCTTTCCAATTGACATTAATTCGATTTCTATTGAAGAATCTCTTGGTATTACAGTGAAAGTGACAGCACTGGAACAGGTGCCGGTGAATTCTCTCGATCCGATAGAATCACACACTAAAATGATACTTGTTGCTCCTTCCGAAAATTCCATTGTGCCGATAACTCAGCTTGGCAGGGGAAGCAGGATAGGTTATATTCAGAATTCGGATCATTTCATAAACAATTTTGCGGATAATAAAGATGAAAAGAAAAGCATTATATTTCGGCAGTTTAATGGGATTCTCGCGCATGGAGTTACAACCAGCTTTGAGTTTTTTGCGTCTAAGACTATAAATTCAGAGCAGCCGGAATGTTTCGGATTTTGGATATATTGGGAGATTCCGACAAAAACAGAACCTGCTTCAAATATTTCGCAGGAAATCGCCATAGCATTAAATGGAAAACCCAAGCAGGATATAAGTATCGAGCAGGATAGTGGTCGAAATGAAGATAAGCAAATCGCTGAACCGCTTGAAAATGAACAGGAAGAAAAAATAAAAGAGACAGTTCTGTTAGGAGATTTTTCAATAGAAGTAAATAAACCTATTGGAATCATAATACCATCTCCATTTAACGACGGCCAGGCTAAAGTGTTTGCTGTTACTATTGAACTAAGCAAGACGCCGGATGAAGTTGCTTCTAATGCATCGATGCATGCTGACTCTTTTAAGGGATTAATCGAACAGCTCAAGAAAAATGAGGTTCGAAGCAAATCATCTCAGATTAATAAATCGGGTACAGCATTTTTTGGTATTAATGAATCCATTCAGGCACTTCTATTTCCAACTAACAGGCGAGGAGCTTTGATTTATCTTTCGCAGCAGACTGAATCATCTTTAGTTGAAAATATTGCATTGTCCGGAACCCAAAGTGTGCTTGAAAGTCTTTCTAATACTGTTATGAAAGAGTATTCATCCGGTTTATACAAAGATATTCAGACATTAGGCTGGATGTTGGAACGTTCCGCTTATAAAGTTTTGGTGGAAATGCTATCTTCAGATAAAACAGTACCGGAACTGGAAGCTATTCTTGTTCGCCATATGGGTGAAGTCGGTCGTCATATTTCGAGTCTCGAAGAACTTGTAGCCGCTTCAACAGGCAGAGAAGATTTGGAAAACCGCCTGATTAATGAGAATCTTATATACCTGGAAGATATGTCACCGGCATCAAGAACTCGTGCTTTTGAATGGTTGGCTGCTATTAATAAGGCGCCGGACGGGTATAATCCGCTTGCCTCTCTGAAAGAAAGAAGAGATGTTTTGGACCGTTTTGAAAACGATTCTAATAAAAATTAAAGGACATCATATATGCCTCATAAACATAAAAAAAATCATGCGACCCAACAAGAAGCAAAAGACAC
>CAZMPL010000317.1:0-4219 GCA_964567805.1 uncultured Pirellulales bacterium
CATTGAAAATTACAGCCCATTGTTGCGATAGAAAAACTTTTCGAGCCGGGCAGGAAATGGAAAAGCGGTTTTTTCTCGATAGGATCAGGATTCGCGGCGATTATTTTGTCATAGTTGAGTGAATATAAAGTGCCATCGATATTTTTACGTACGCAGCATTTTCCTGTTTTGCCGTTATTAATCACGCATCGCCAGTTACAGAGCCTGCATTTGACTTTTTTCTGCTCGCTTAGTGGTTCCCAAAGAACCGCTTTTTTAAGCTTTTCTTTTTTTGATTCCATAAAAAACCTTTGCGATTATCCTTTATTTTCACTAATATATAAAATAATAGAAGTTTAAGCAATTGAAACATAATCAATCTGTTGGATGTAGTTTTTATGAGTATTTTGTCGGCTATTGGAAATACTCCTATTTTAGAATATAAACTCGTGCAAGTTACTTTTAGCTATGTTCATAGAAAGGTGTGGCTATGTCAATTAGAGTGAAGCTTGACGATGTAATCCAGGGAATGGAAAGCCAGTCGGATGAAAATTCATCTTTCCTTGATCAGGAAACGGGCGAGATCGTTCTAATCAGTGATTATGAAATGCGGGCGATAGAAGATAATGATTCGCCTGACGATTTTCCCGAATGGGAGCGGGAGAATTTATCTATAGCAAGAGATATTATTAACGAAACAGGCAGATACCTCGAATTACCAACAAAATTCGATATAAATGAGTACGAAATAATGGAGAGATTTTGTCTTTCACTCGAAGATCCGCAAATTAGTGAGTTACTTTGCGGCAAGCTCAAAGGTGGCGGGGCGTTTCGACGTTTCAAGGATGCAGTGTATCAAAACGGCATAGAAGATGAATGGTTTTCTTATCGAAATGAAGAATTAAAGAAAATTGCCATCGAATGGTGCCATGATAACAATATCGAGTTTGACCAGACATAAAAAATAGCTTGAATTTGATAGTGTAAAGCTTTTTAATATAGCTTAATATTCGGTATATGGCATGTAGCCTTAAAATGATGAATTGGTAAGCAATTTGGAAATTGCAGAATGGCACTAAAAGATATCTGGTCTCAAACAAGCAACTGGCTTCGTAATCATAAGCTGAATGGTCCGTTACACCCTCATCCGGAATTAGATGAGGACGGCCTGATCCGTCAGGATACCGAAATGGAATCAGAAGAAAACAAATCACAGACAGATGAATCGCAAAGTGAAGTAGTTGTTAAGCCTGTTTCAAAGGAAGACAAACAAAGCCTTAACCGTCCTGGTACAGGACAAACTGTAATGGGACGCGTTCCGGCTGAAACCATGGAAAAGCTGCAGGAAGGTTTCGATAAACTGATTGAGCGTTTGCAGGGTATTAATGAGCATCTTGACCAGCAGGCGACTCAACATGAAGAATTAATGGGCAGGATTCAGCAATTGCCGCGAATTCTTGAAAGTTTTCCCGGAATGCTGGAAAATCAGAAAAAGATAACCGAACAGTTGATTGAGCAGTTAAAAGGAAATGCCGCGAAAAACGAGCAATTTGTTGATGCGGTCGAGCAAATTCCCACTCAAACAGCCAAACAAACTGATGCGCTTGTTAATATTGACCATCAGCTTGCCGCCGCTGCCGATATTGACGTGCAAATGTCGCAAAGCATGAACAATTTTAATCAAATTCTCGATAAACTTAATACTAACACAGTAAAGCACACCGAAGGTATCGAACAAATGAGTAAAACTTTCTCTGCCAGTGATAGATACCTGAAATACATCATTTCAAAGCAAAATCAAAGGTTTATGTGGGTTTTTATAGCCGCGATTAGCGTTTGTCTGATTACAATTTTGATTTTGACCGGTATAATTATTTACATTAAGAATTAAATAACTTATATTGTGTGCGTATCTGGCATACTTATTAATCTTTGATATACAAAAATATTATGTCCAAAGTGGGGGTGTATAAGAAAAACAGTTGAAACTTGGACAGGTTTCGGTAAACTATTCAGACTTTTTTTAATATTATGTGTGATTAATTATAGACAGTTTATGAAAGGAGTATCAAAAGTGAAAATTCGCAATAGTGTTTTTTCAGTATTAGCGATAGGTATTTTATCTACCTTAAGCTCTGTGGTAAACGCTTCAGAGAGTGCAGCTGGAGCAGGTTCGGTCGTTACGGCGACTGGTTCGGCTGGTACGCCGTGGGCTTGGTTTATTGCACCAATTGGATCATTCCTGGCTCTTGGTTTTGCGTTTTACTTTTATAAAAAGATGATGGAAGCACCTGCAGGAAACGCGACAATGATTGAAATTGCGCAGCACGTAAAAGAAGGCGCCTATGCTTACTTATTCCGTCAGTATAGCGTTGTTACAATTGTGTTTGCAGTTCTGGTCGTGATTTTTGCTGTTTGTGCTTATTTCGGCATTCAGAATCCATTTGTTCCGGTCGCATTTCTTACTGGAGGTCTTTTCAGCGGTATCTGCGGCTTTTTAGGTATGAAAACAGCGACAAACGCTTCATCAAGAACCGCTCAGGGCGCAAGCGAAAGTCTTAATCGCGGCTTGCAGGTTGCCTTCCGTTCAGGTGCGGTTATGGGTCTTGTCGTTGTAGGTTTCGGTCTTTTGGATATTTCGCTCTGGTATGTGATATTGAATTATTTTGTCTATACTACTGATAATATGACTAATGGATTATCTTTGTTTGGGATAGATCTAGTCAAGCCAGATATGGATAAATCTCAAAAGCTTGTTGAAATTACAACAACAATGATTACATTCGGTATGGGTGCTTCAACACAAGCTCTGTTTGCCCGTGTTGGTGGTGGTATCTTTACAAAAGCCGCTGACGTCGGTGCCGACCTTGTAGGTAAAGTCGAAGCCGGTATTCCTGAAGACGATCCAAGAAATCCTGCTACAATAGCTGATAACGTCGGTGATAACGTCGGTGACGTTGCCGGTATGGGTGCAGACCTTTATGAAAGTTATTGCGGAGCAATTCTTTCGACCGCTGCTCTTGGCGCCGCTTTGGGTTATACTGCCGAAAAAGACCACGTAATGTATGTTCTCTCTCCAATGATTGTAGCGGGTATTGGTATTATAATGTCGATTCTCGGTATGTTCCTTGTCAAGTGCAAGGAAGGAGCATCACAGAAGAATCTGCTTCGTGCTTTACTTATGGGCACGGCAAGCAGCTCGTTCTTTATTTTGATTGCTATGGCAGTTATGGCAGCTCTTGGCTGGATATCGTGGGGAATTTTCGGTGCAGTAGTATCCGGTTTGATAGCAGGTGTAGTTATCGGTCAGATTACCGAACGCTACACATCTGATGAATATAAACCCACAAAGGGCATCGCAAGCCAGGCTCAGATGGGTCCTGCTACCGTTATTATTGACGGTCTCGCGGTCGGTATGAACTCGACTGGTCTTTCTGTTGTTACAATCGTAATCGGTATCATAGCCGCTTTTGCTTTCGCGGGTGGTTTTGGGGAATTGTCGATGGGACTTTACGGCATCGGCTTTGCCGCGGTTGGTATGCTCTCGACACTTGGTATTACACTCGCGACAGACGCTTATGGACCAATTGCTGACAATGCAGGTGGTAACGCTGAAATGAGCGGCCTTGGCGAGGAAGTAAGAAAGAGAACAGATGCTCTTGATTCTCTTGGAAATACAACCGCCGCTACCGGCAAAGGTTTCGCAATCGGCTCGGCAGCTTTAACTGCTATGGCGCTTCTGGCTGCTTATATCGAAGAGCTTAGAATCTGGATTAAGAAAATGGCAATGGCAAGTCCGGAAGGAATTTACAAAGTTAATGACGTTATATTCTCAGTAAAAGAAGGAATCGAAGGCGCATTGAATCCTAAGACCGCATCTGTTATGGATTTCGTTAACGCTTACAACCTTACAGTTATGAATCCGAAACTACTGTGCGGCTTATTCATCGGCGCTATGATGGCATTCCTCTTCTGTTCTATGACAATGAAAGCAGTAGGTCGTGCCGCTGGCAGCATGGTTGAAGAAGTAAGACGCCAGTTTAGAGAAAAACCGGGCATTATGGCAGGTAAGGAAAAACCTGATTATGCTCGCTGCGTTTCAATTTCAACTAAAGGCGCCCAGAAAGAAATGCTTCTGCCTTCATTATTGGCGATTATCGTTCCAGTTGTTACAGGTTTGCTTCTTGATGTTGCCGGTGTAATGGGACTTCTGGCTGGTGGTTTGAGTGCCGGTTTCGTT
>CAZMPL010000318.1:0-4185 GCA_964567805.1 uncultured Pirellulales bacterium
TCTTCTTTTGAAATGCCTTCATGCTCAATTAAAAACTGCATCATGGGAGTTAATGCCCCATCGAAAGCACGCTTGAGCATTTTTCTGAACTCGCGGTGTTTTGCATCTACTTCGCTGATACAAGATTTGAATAGCTGCAGGTTGCGTATTTTTTCGATTTGCAGGAACCCTTTTTCGACCATCCTGTCCATCGTTGTTTTAATAGTACTATACGCTTTGCCGGAGCTATCGTCCTGATGCTTGCTTCGCCGGACAATTTCTTCCTGTACCGTACCTGCGGCACATGGTTCTTTATCCCAGACAATTCGCATAATTTCCCACTCGACTTCAGTCATCTCTGCTTTTCGCTTATTTACTTTTAATTTTTGTTTTTCTATCGATTCTGTCATAATCAAATACCTCCATATTCTATAATATTAGAGGATATTCTATATATATAGAACTTGTCAACAAAAAACTTCCTTTTTTTATAAAAATATTTTTACATACAATGAAATATCCAAAAATATATTTGAAAATAGCCAAAAAATAGTAGGATAGTGTTTTAATTATTTAACCAAGGAGATTTTATGAAAAAAATAGTTTCGGTAATTTTGACATTGATCAGTGTTTCAGTTCTTTTAGCTTCCAATTCAACTCAAAATGGCATTTCGCCTGCACAACAGAAATCCATTGAAAAAGAAATTCTTAAAGTTCATGAAAATATGAAAAAAGCAGCGGAAAGTCTTAATACAGATGAATTATTCAAATATGTGCTTGATGTAAATGATGTAATTATAGAAAGTGGAGAGTTACGTTCAACTCGAAAAGAAGCCTATGATAACACAAAACAAGGCTTTGGAGCACTACAAGCTATATCGTACAATTATAAACATATCAATGTAATCGTTACATCTCCAACTACTGCGCTTTTGACAGGGAGCGGCACAACAACCGCAACACTTAATGGCGATTTAAAAATCGACTTGGATTTTGCAGAAAGTATTGTTTATGTTTTACGTGATGGGCAATGGAAAGTTATTAATGCCCATAGGTCTTCAAACATGCGTTGAAAATAATTAGTACTCAGATGGAAGAAGAGAATAAATTTACAGGTTATTGCTCGGAAACATTGAAATTTCTCAAATCTATCGAGAAGAACAATAACAAACAATGGTATGAAAAGCACAAAATGGATTACGAAAAATATGTGCTTGAACCAACAAGAAATCTCGTGAATGAATTGAGCGATTTCATGCTTGATATTGATCCGCGATTTGAAGTAGCTCCATCTATCAACAAAACCATATCGAGAATGTACCGCGATACACGTTTTTCCGAAGACAAGTCACCATACAGGAGCAACTTCTGGATTGTATTCAAAAGACAAAAGAAAGAATGGTCAACACAGGGATGCGCATACTTCTTCGAAGTGTATAAAGACTGGTACCACTTCGGAATGGGATTTTACGACGCAGCTCCGGCTATTATGAGCAAGTTCCGAGAGCAAATTGATGAAAATCCAAAAGAGTTCCTGCAAGCTATCGATTTCTATTCCAAACAAAAAACTTTCGAACTCAAGGGTGAAAATTATAAGAGAATAATAGATAGTTCGAAGCCAGAGAAAATCCAGGATTGGTACCAGAAAAAGAGTATGTACCTGGTTTGCGAAAGGAAAATTGAAAAGACTCTTTTCAGCAGAAAATTAGTTAGTGACTTAAAAAATGGCTTTGAAATGCTCGGGCCTATTTATCGCTATTTACAGAAAATAATAACCTTAACAATGACTACTTAATAAGCCTGGCTATTTCTTTGAAATTAGGATGTTCTGCGGTTTTTAACAACTCAAAAAGAGCCATTTCCACACAGCTTATTTTACAACCTTCATAAGCCAACCGTTCAAGTGCGATATTTTTGTTTTCAAGAGTTCTGGATGAAACTGCATCGGCAATAACATTTACATAGAAGCTTCTTCGATATAAATCAAGAGCAGTCTGATAAACACAAATATGAGTTTCTATGCCGCAAACGAGAACCTGTCCAATATTCAGCTTATTTAGTTTGGTATTGAATTGTTCGTCGCAACAGCAACTGAACGAAGATTTATTTATCGGTTCAATATCTGTTAAAAGTTCCGCTATTTCAGGAATTGTCGGTCCAAGCGATTTTGGAACCTGCTGGCAGCAAAGAATTGGAATATTTAATATTTTTGCTGCTTGTACGAGAATTCGAATATTTTTAAAGAGAATTTCCTTCTCATACATTATCTGGGCGAGTTTGCCCTGTACATCAATTATAACAAGAGAGGAATTATCTATTTCAAGCATCCTTACCTGCTAAGAATTATCCTTAATTGAATTGTTTTTTCGCCATTATCCTGCTGAAGAGACAGATAATGTTTGACTATTATTGGCTTAGGAATATTAAAATTACCAGAGTTTACACTACTGCCGGCAACAGGGATTCCCCTTTCATTTAGTATCTCATTCAATTTATTTATCACAGAAATATCACGAGCGACCTGAATTGATTGCTCTGAGTCTTTTTGATTCATAATTTCTGATATCTGTGAAGGTGTCACCGAGGCAATTTCCACACTCTCACCAAAATTCTTTGTATCAAGCGAAAGCTTCGCAGAAGAAATCTTATCCCAGTTTACTTCCAAATCAGTTAATATCTTACTTAATCCTTCCCTGCTGCAATATAATGTATAGATACGTCTATTAGAGTCCTTTTCGGGGTCTTTATAATCAGGAAAGCCGCTGTTTTCAATCGCATCACTAATAACAGACTGAACGGCAAGCAAATCATTTGCTTTCAGTTCAAGTTTCCCGCTGATTTTTGCAACAACTCCATACGGAGCTCCATTAGGTTTGCCAATATCGGTTGGCATGAGCATATTAATAACAACCACCAGTAAAGCAGTTAAAGAGAACATCGCGGCTGCGGCGAATATTCTACGGCTTGTTTTTACTTCTCTATAATCTGAAATCTGAACAGGCTCTTTTTCATGAACCAGATTTTTCTGTTCAAGGCGTGCTTTGACATTTTCCATTATATTGGAAGGAGCCTGAACCACTGGTAAAGCACTAACTAATGTTTTACATTTTCGAAGCTCTCTGAAACGTAAAGCAAGTTTCGGGTCATTCGAAATCATACGATTGACCTCGGTTCTTTGCCTTACGGAAAGCTCACCATCAATATAACTATTCAGCAATTCTTCTATCTTCATTTCTTCTGTCATTGCAACCGGCCTCCAAAATTTCTCTCATCCTGCCCCGTGCCCTGCTTAATCTGCTTCTTACTGTACCCAGTTCAATATCTAAAACTTCAGCTATCTGGGCGTAATTCATACCTTCAATATCACGTAATACAACTATAGCTTTTTGCGGCTCATCTAACTGCAAAAGAGCTTTTATTGTTAAATCGCATAATTCTTTGTTCTGAGCGACCTCCACAGGATCTGGTGAATTGTCATCTTTCAAAAACTCCTTCATTGCCTGGGTCGTCTGGGTCTCTTCATATTCTCTTTGAGAATCCAAAGAACTAATTTCATACTTCGAATTCTTCTGACGATAATTTAATGTCAGATTTACGGCTATTCGAAAAGCCCACGTATAAAACCGGCTTTTGCCCTGAAATTTATCAATGTTCTCTATTACTTTGACAAATGTTTCCTGTGTCAGTTCCGCGGCGTCGTCCGGATCAGCACAAATTTTCAAAATTACGTTATAAATTCGATTCTGATACTTCAGAATAAGCTGTTCCATAGCGTCAGAATCGCCATGCTGACATTTTCTTACCAGACTGGTATCATCCATGCTGACATACTCATTAGGCATACGATCGTATCGAAATTCTATTTTCGCGGCTTCTGTCACAAGCCTTCTCCTTAGTTAGATTAAAATCGCTATGACAAGTTCCTGAAAAATGCAATATTTTCTAACTATAATCCCAGATTAGCTCTCTTTGGTCAAATTATATTTTTATGTTCCTTTTGAATATATTCGTTTTCATCATGCAGATTACTACAAAAATCTAAGCAAATAGTAAACATCATCAACTGAATGTCCTATAATAATATTTTTAAAGAAAAGAAAAAGACCCTCATACTTAATTGATAAGCAAACGAGGGTCTTTTTTCATTAAACCAGTTTAGTATGCTTTATTAATAAATACTAAGCTTTTTAGTTTTTATAAAGATAC
>CAZMPL010000319.1:0-4162 GCA_964567805.1 uncultured Pirellulales bacterium
GCGGTTTTTCTGTAGTTTACCTTGCAGAACAGAGCAAGCCGGTAAATCGGCTTGTTGCGCTCAAAGTAATCAAGCCCGGTATGGATACAAAACAGGTAATTGCCCGTTTTGAGGCCGAAAGACAGACTCTTGCGTTACTTAATCATCCGAATATAGCCGCGGTTTATGATGCTGGGGCAACGGAACAGGGTCTGCCGTATTTTGTAATGGAACTTGTTAAAGGTATTCCAATTACAGAGCATTGTGACCGGCATAAGTTAAGTATTGACGACAGGCTCGAACTGTTCATTCAGGTTTGTGACGGCGTACAATATGCGCACCAGAAAGGTATTATTCACAGGGATATAAAACCATCAAATATTCTTGTATCCGTAGATAGCGACAAAGCAGCCCCGCGAATTATCGATTTCGGTGTCTCGAAAGCGACAACAAAGCAGATAAATGAACGTACGCTTTTTACCGAACAGGGCCAATTTGTCGGTACACCCGAATACATGAGTCCCGAGCAGGCCGAAATGGGCGCGCAGGATATCGATACACGTACAGATATTTATTCTCTGGGCGTAGTGCTTTATGAGATTTTGTCCGGCTCGCTTCCTTTTGATCCGAATGTTCTCAGGGAAAGCAGCATAGACAATATTCGCAAAATAATCCGTGAGCAGGACCCGAAAAGACCAAGTACCCTTCTCGCGACTTTAGGTGACGAAGCGAAGAAAATCGCCGAGAATCGAAATATCGATTTATCGAATCTTAAAAAACGCCTGAACAGGGAACTCGAATGGATTCCGTTAAAAGCGATGCGCAAGGACAGGATACGTCGATACAGGTCCGCATCGGAATTCGCCGATGACATTCGAAACTATTTGAACGGCAGGCCGCTTATCGCAGGACCGGAATCAACATTTTACAAACTGCGGAAATTTGCTCATAGAAACCGGGCACTATTATCCGGCGTAGCTGCGGTTTTAATCGTTATGATTGCTGGAATTATAGTTTCTACAAACTTCGGAATCACAGCGTCACGGGCACAGAAAGAAGCGGTAGCAGAACGTTTGAAAGCTGAACAGGAAGCAAGAAACGCTCAGGCAGTAAGTGACTTCTTGCGAAAGGACCTTCTCGAATCTATGGCTCCATACGCCATACGAAAACAGGATATTACAGTTCGTTCATGGCTTGATGATACAGCGGCAAAACTCGAAGTCAGATTTTCAAACGAACCTCTCATCGAAGCGCAGATACGTTATTCGCTCGGAAAATCATATTTTAATCTTGGAGCATACGATATTGCAGAAAAAAATCTGATTCGAGCATATACATTGCAGGCGGAAAAGCTCACTGACAAAAATATTGATACACTAAACACGATAGAACTTCTCGGAAGCGTATACATGAGAATGGGACGCTATATGTCCGCCAAAACACTTTTCGAGAAGACATACAATGGCAGAAAAGACGTCCATGGACCTGAGGATCCGAATATTTTATCTGCAATGAACGAGCTTGCAGTATCATATATGTCATCAGGACAATATGCCAGGGCTATAGAGCTTTATACAGAAGCTTTACCAATCAGCCAAAAAGCTTTTGGTGACAACGCAACATTTACGTTATTAATGACAAGCAACTTCGCGGATGTTTACAGGCTGGATGGACGTTACAAAGAAGCAGAAGAATTATATCTTAAAGCACGGCAGAATATAAACGAATTATATTACAATAAATTAATTTCAGTCAATGACCCTGAAGCTTTGTACTTTGCTATTTACTCTGGTAACGGCTTAGGCATGTTATATGTTATCGAGGGAAAATATAACAATGCCATTTCTCTTTTTAGCGATACTTATAATTTAGGGACCGAAATACTGGAAAAGGGACACCCTGATACCCTGTATTCCATGAATGGCCTCGGAGTCGTTTATACCGCGATGGGAAATTACGAACTTGCCAGACATTTTATCGAGGAAGCGCTGAATACAGGAGAAGAAAAATTGGGAAACAAAAATCCCACTACTCTGACAAGTCAATACTGTTTAGGCTGGCTCGAATATAATATTGGTATATCAAAAAATAACGAATTAAAATACGATGAAGCGAAAGAACACTTCGCCAAAGCAGAGACTTATCTTGTCGAATCTCTCAACGGCAGACAAAGTTTATTTGGAAGTGAACACCCTGCTGCACTTGAGTCCAAAAATGCTCTTGGAATGCTATACTCGGCGATGCGTAACTATAACGAGGCGGCAGAATTGCTCGAAGAAACATTAAACACCAGACAAAGAGTATTAGGAAACGATCACCCTGCTGCACTTGAAACGAAATATGCGCTTGCTTTGTTATACTCCGCGATGGGTAAATATAATGATTCGAAGCAGCTTTTGGAAGAAACCTTAAAAAGCAGAACCTTAAAACTCGGTGCCGAACATCCAGATACTATAGCGACACAGGAAGCTCTTGACGAACTCGAATATCTTATGGATCAGGAGAAGGAAGATTCACAAGCAGAAAAGATTCCTGATCCGAACACACCTTAACTGATTTAATTTTCGCCAGCGTAAAATTAATGAGGCACAATTGCATAACGCAATTGTGCCTCAATTACACAAAATTGATATTTGATTCAGTTCGTTATATTTTTGTCCATGTTCCTGCGCCATGCGAGGCAAACTGTTGAGTGTTAATCTCAAAACCAAGCCCAGGGCCTTCCGGAACACTCATCATACCGTCCTGAATCATCGGCTTGTCTATACCGTCAATCAGGTTATCATGCCATGATATCTTATCCATCTGGTGGAATTCCAAACCAACAAAGTCAGGGATAGCAGCCGCAAGATGAGCATAAGACGTCATAGCAATCGGACCGGATGAGTTATGCAGGATACTCCTGATACCTCTCTGATGTGCATACTTGGCCGCAAGTAAAGTCTGATGCAAGCCTCCGGCGGTATTTGCCTCCGGGTGAAAAAGTCTTACCGCTCCGATATCTGCAAGAGTCTTAAACTGGTCGAAACCGAACATATCTTCACCGGTACAGATAACCGCTTCATAGCTGGTAGCGTCAGTGACCTCTTTGATAGGAAGACCGCTGCCGCCATCAACCCACCAGTCAATAATATCCTCTATCCATCCACCATTACTATGTTCCGCTAAAGTATTAGCAAGAGCAATAGCCGATTCAATCGTAAGCTGATTCTGAAGAGAAGCATTGTATCCCTGGTAGTGATCGGACGCAATCGGTGCACTGGCATACGGCTCACCGAATTCCTTAAGAGTGTTTCTATAAGTCTCCATGTATTGATGCATTTTTTCAAGACCATTCGCGCTTATGATTTTACCATTATAACCATATTGATTCGTTGTCGGCGAATTGGAAAGGTCACTCGACGCAATCCTGGAAAGATACATGTCACATTTAAAGATCTTGAAGCCCTTCTCTACACGCGAGATAACATCCTGGCGACTGTTGCTATCAGTATCGGCGTACATCGGGATTTTATATTGATATGTGGGACCAAGAAGTTTATATACCGGAACATTATACACTTTTCCTAAAATGTCCCAGCATGCGGTTTCAATAGCACTTATAGCACCGGTACCCATTGTCTCCTGATTCGGTAACATATTAGCAGGAATAGACCATTGTTGGACCATTGTATTGAAAACATTCTCGATTTGAGTCGGATTCATGCCGATAACATACGGTGTTAATGTGTTCAACCATGTACCTGCCTGGTTATCGAGATCGCGGCATTCGCCGTAACCTACAATCCCCTTATTCGTTTCGACACGAATAATATAATTACCCAGACCGGATATTTTCGTTCGATATATGTTTGTTATATATATGCCCTTTTCGCCGGCGCCTATTGCAGCCTTTACGAAATCAAACGGGCCCATTATGCCTGCAAGTCCTGCCGCTCCTAATGTTGCTCCAGCCTTACGCAGGAAATCTCGCCTCCCCATAAATGAGGGGCCTTTGTTTATTCTGGCGATTTTACGCATAAATGGTTTCCTTTCTTATAATTCTATTATAACTTATTTTAATTGGTAATAATAATTTAAATAATCAATTTATAATTATCATTGCTTAATAATTTCTATTCCGGCTACCGTTGCATTATAGCCATCCATGGTAGGAACAAACTCAATTATCAACTGTCCGTCT
>CAZMPL010000320.1:0-4159 GCA_964567805.1 uncultured Pirellulales bacterium
CTCAGGTGACAAATCTACCTTAACTATGCGCCCAGTTTTTGGGGAGTATTATAAAATATCTACATTCCCTTGCGCAACATTACGTTCGCCGATTTTTTTGAGATCATTATTGAGATAAACGATTCTCATGAATTGTGAGCATAATTTCCGGCTAAATTCAGGATATTCAGGTATAAAATCGTTTAGTAGTATTTTTACTAAAGATTTATAATGATATTGAGCTTTTTCTGCATCAAAATCAATGTAATAAAAAATAAAATTCTTATGTGCACAAAACCTGATCATAGGATTTGCATGGTGAGTAAGTTTTTCGAGGAATGTTGTATAAAGTTTTTCATTTTCCTTATTCTTTGGCCAGAGAGGGCAAGTTGTAAAATTAAAAGATGCTAAAATATTCATATACCACGAATTGTTCGTACCTTTGAGTACTGATAGCTCGAGCCAATCCTGGAGATTATCAATATATTCCTGGGGAGAAGAAGCCCACCAATAACTTCTTGCAAGACCAATATTAATAATACTTGAATATAAGTAATCATCGTAATCTTTGACTGCATCCAGGTAAATAGGGAAAATGTTAGATAATTTTGTTTGAAAATCTTTGAATATTTCAATAGTATCATCCTTTGTACCCAATATTTCTTTAATAAAGTAAGGATATAGGAATACATTTATTGATGTAACCATTGCACCATGAATATTTGAGGAATGATTTTTAAGTTGTGTTGAAAATTCAGCTTTGTATTTTATAGAAGTATAATATTTTATTAAATGTTCTGCTATATCTATATTATTTAACATTAATGGTATCATTTCACGTTTATACAATTCTCGATTTTTATCTTTTAAATTTAATCCACCGTAAGAAGCTTGTAATTCTGTATTGTTGCTTAATAATTGGGTCATAGCTTCAATATTATTCGGATCTATAGCTAAGGTAGTTTCATATAATATTCTTGAGCGGTGATAGTCTTTGAAAGCCTCGAAAGTCTTGGCCTGTTCTATTAGTAAAGCGGCTTCTCTTGCTGGTTCCATTGCTATTGTTTCATGTTTGATGTTTAGTTTTTCTGTAATAGCAATAGATGCATTTTGGGATAATTCCCTTATGTTGTCTGAGGAGCCTTCAATATTTATAGTAAATATTTTTTGATTATTTGAATATCCGTAAAATGTCACTAAAATGGAATTGCTGTTCTTCTGGCGATCTATTCGATATTTGCCATCAATGAAAACTGCCGAACTTCTAAGTCTTTCAGGCAAGCCTTCCACAAGGTCACGTTCATTCATAAGCGGCTTTGTTCTCCATCTTTCTAATAATACAATAGATGGCTGGTTTACCAGTTTTTGTTCAATACCCGCGGCTAATTCATCGGAAATCCAGTTCCAGTTTTGCGAAAGCTCCTCGCTGCGAAAAGCTCCTATTGCAACATATGTAAAATTGCCGTATTTGTTTTTTGCCTGAAGTCTGCTAATAATTGTTTCGGATATTTCTTTTGCTTGTGCGTGATGATTCTTTTCTTCCTTATCGAGCAGAAGGCCATAATCCCAGAATTTCATGCCGTATCGAGTTTCCACGAGACGGAATCGAACTGGAACTTGTCCTTGTGCGGATTCACCTGATTCGAACATGAGCAAAAAATCCGCGCCTAATATTTTTCCTGCTTTCACGAAGTGTTCAGTATCTGAATCATCTCCAAACTGAAGATTCAACATTTGTTCTTTCAGGATTTTATTAATTTGCTCACGTTCTACTACTAATATATTAGATTGTTCAGATATGTTAATCCATAGAAATTGAGAAAATGAATCGGGAGTCTCTTTTGAGCCAACATCAATTACGGCTATACGAATATCTTGTTTAATTTCTTTATTTTCCTGAGCTGACAAAACAGAACCAAAAGCTAAAACTATCAAAAGGCATGGATGAAATATTATTTTATTCTTAATCCCAATATCCGCTAATCTCATATTTATATCCTTTTTCTTTAAGAATATTTTTAATATTATAATCCTTCTGTAATTTTTTCTATTGTTTTGATGGCTAATTCTCTGCCTGCGGCCTGCAAAGCGGTTTTTGCGGCTATGCCTTCGGATAAATCTACTGCTCTTTTTGTTGTTCGCTCAGAACTGATTACCTTGTGCTCTTCCCTGTTTGTTGATTGTACTTCGAGTCGGGCGCTGCAGCTAACCAGGCCGTTTATTCTTGTGCCGAACTCGCTGAAACCTTCACCTGTAATTACAATATCTACGCCCGCGAGGCTGAAATCTTTCGTCCATTTTAAAAGCTGTTCTTTGTTTGCTTCGATAATTTCGAAACCGACTTCCTTGAATAATTTTTTGAACTCAGTTTCAGCCGCTGGGTCAACGTTAGCGGCTTGTCTGTTTGCGTGAGTTTCGGAAATCATAATCCCTACGGTTGGTAAATCCTTTCCTTTGAGCTGTTCTTTTAACATCGTGACTTTATCTACGACTTTGTCAGTCTTTGGTAAAAGAGTTGTCGCATATTTATTCAAGGCGTCGGTTAAATAAGTATCAAGCTTGTCAATTATATCCGAAAGATTGCTTTCCAGGCTTCCTTTTGCCATAACTCCCTTTACCTGGCTTGTTTCTGTGCCGACAATTTTCGCGGTGATATAAAGGTCCCTGTCAACCACGAAAGCTCTGCCGAATATCATTATTTTCGCGCCAATGAGTTTCCCGGCTTTTACCGCGTCCGGCGTATCAACCATACCTGTAAGATTCAATTGGTGTTCCTTGAGCAAGTCTTCGAGTTTTTTGCGTTCTACAAGTCTGAACTGGTCGTAAATACTCAATCTCGCGGTAAGAATGTCACTCAATTGCGTACCTAACTGGTCGTTTCCCGGCGCTTGCGATTCAAAGTCGATAATCGCAATGGAAATACTATTTACCGCTTGAGTGTTTGGGTCCGTTGCTTCCGTCTCGATTTTAATCGAGGCTGGACTTTCGGAAGCAATTGCATTTGATGTAAAAGCAAAAAGGACAAAGGCACAAAGCGACAAAGTGGCAAAGGCACAAAGTACTCTGTGTTTACTGTATTCTGTATTTACTACTCTGCGAAGTAGTTCGCTACGTAGCACGAGCTGTATTCTGTTATCTGTTTTCATAAATTTCCCTTTCAATTTAGTAAGACGCTGGTTATTTCGCTTTTATTTCGTTAATTTCTGATTCTGTATATTGCAGTATATTTTTTAGCAGAACGGCACATCTCGGATCATCAATACTTGTGACCGGAAGCTGGCAATAAATTTTTGCCTGATTTCTTTGCCGCACTGTAAATAGGTAGCTGTAAATATTATTTTCGCTCTCTATATTTTCGTTGATTTCAGAATGTATAATACTATCCGAATCTTCTTCGATTATGAATTTCAGATAATCTGAATTATTAGCAAGGATAAATATATCACTGAAATATAAACCTGGTAACAGAGTGCTGCTTCTTGTTAAAGTTATATTTTTTACTTTTTCCCTGCCTGTCACTACCTCGATTTTATTTTCTTTCAGAAATTGCTTTTGCTTGAGATAAATAATCGCAGGTTCTGTATTGGCCGCTGTAATGCTATTCGCTAATAATCGCATATTGTTCGGGTCTGTATTTTCGCCTACAAAAACAATATCAGGCTTACCAAAATCACGAGCGGTTTTGAAAGTTGCGTCAACTACTTTAACCTCCATTTTTTTGAAAAGATCCAGCAATTTTCCAGAGTTGTCGAATACCCATATTTCTGCGTTGAATTCTGTATCTGTTTTGTAAGGAGCGATTTCGGGCCATAAAAGCAGGGGCAATTCCTGTGCTTCGAGAAAATTATCACCTATCAGCAATTCGCATCGGCAGCGTCCTTCAGTTCTTTCAAAAACTTCGGGTACGGCTAATTTGAAATCTACAGGTTTTTCTCTATCTGCTGAGATAATTTGTTCTCTTATAAGTGTTCCTGTTAAAAATATGCTTACTTTGAATTTATAGCCTGACTCGAAAATTGCTTCGTTAGTGACATTCATTATCAGGTTAATATTTCCGGGTGTGTAAATCGAGTCCTGTTTCAGGTTCATCGTGAAATAAGATGCATTACATAGTTGGAGCGGCAGGAAAAACGACGACATAATCATAAATATAAAAATTGTCTTTTTCGTTTTCATGTTA
>CAZMPL010000321.1:0-1173 GCA_964567805.1 uncultured Pirellulales bacterium
CGGTGGTATGGGCGGCGGCATGGGCGGCATGGGCGGTGGCGGCATGGGCGGTGGCGGTCGTGTTGCTACAGGTTTTACCGGCAATGCCGGAAACACCGGCACAGGCGGAACTACAATAGTTGGTACCGACCAGTCATCAATCTCATTGATACCTTGGCCTGAAAAGAAATGGATTATCGTTAGAGCCCCTGCTGAATATATGCAGGAAATCGAAGCATTGATTCACCAGTTCGATATAGAAACTGATCCAGGCGAAGATAATTACAGCACCTACAATGTAAGATATGTCAATGTTGACGAGTTGGCTACGACTTTAAATGATATTCTGGCAGACCAGGATATCGATTTCCAAAGAAACGTCAGAGTGCAGTCTTTACCGACATCAAGACAATTGCTTGTTTTCGGTAAACAGGAATACAGGGATTTGGTATATAAAATTCTTGAGGAAATTGACAGGCCATCGGACCAGCTCGTAAGAAAATCTTTCAAGCTGGAATATGCCGACCCGGAAGATATCAAGGAAAAAATTGATGAGCTTTTCAGCCTGACAAGTTCAACAAGTACATCTTCCAGAACAACAACCACAAGAACCAGTTATGGAAGTACAGGTTCCGGCATAAGTTCTTTATCAGCGGATACTGTGATTACTACAGTTTATCCATCTTTAAGACAGCTTGTTGTACTGGCTTCTGAAGAAAATATGGTCGAAGTCGAAAAGCAAATCAAAGAATGGGATTCACCAATCGAATGGGAAAGTCTCAAACCGAGAATAATATCAGTTAAGAATATTGATCCGGTGGAACTTGTTACACTGCTCAATAGCCTTTTCAGTACATCAAGCACTACAAGCTCGGGCAGCTCAAGCACAAATCAGCGTCAGTTGCTTAGCGCATCAAGCAGCAGCACACAGGCTTCGCTCGGTGAGAAAATTATCGGCCCGCTCTATGGCAAGCTGACATTCATCTCAATACCGGATACAAAAAAATTAATCGTAGCAAGCAGTATTGCCGATGCATATGACGCAATAGAAAAGTTTATTGAAGAAATCGATGCACAGGACCCTGCTATTATACCTCAGGTCGTGCCGCTTCAATATGCGGACCCTGAAGACCTCAGCAAACGTCTGAACGCGGTCTTTGCTGAAGCAGGAACATCTGTAAGTATCGCTATGTC
>CAZMPL010000321.1:1183-4127 GCA_964567805.1 uncultured Pirellulales bacterium
GTGATTCATATATTGATGATACTCAATCCAGTGATAGTACAGATGCCGAAGACTATCAGCCGCCATGGGCAAGTTCAGGCGGAACTGATGATGAAACAATGCCTATCAGCAATATATTCGGCAAAGTAAGATTCATGCCTGAACCGAATACAAAATCTATTCTGCTTCTTGCTCCGGAACAGTTCATGGAAAAACTGGTAGAGCTTATTGCGGAACTGGACGTAACAGGAAAACAGGTTATGATTGAGACTATTATCATGGAAGTCGAACACAATACTCTGACTTCTCTTGGATTCGAGTTCTCTTCAGATGGTTCTGCCCTTAGTGATATAGGCAGATTCGGATTATCTACCACAGCGCAGTTTGGAAATCCAACTACATTTAACAATACTGCAACTTTTGGCCTGCAGCAATCAGATGATTTCTTCCTTTCAGGTTTTGGTTTAACAATGTTAGTAGATTTCCTGAAAAAGAATGGTAATGCCCGAATTCTTAACCAGCAGACATTATGGACGAAAGATAACGAAGAAGCCAACTTCTTCAAGGGTAAACAGATTCCATTCGTAACCGGTACAACCACTACAAACCAGGGAACAGGTGGTACTACAAGTTCAGATACTTACGAATTCCAGTTAGTTGGTACTGAAGTTCGTGTCAGACCAAGAATTACACCTGAAGATAATGTCGGCATGGTTATTAATGTGAACTATTCCCAGCAAACAGGCGACAAAGGTTTGGGTAACATGGACATTCTCAGCCAGATGAATACCAAGACAAACATGGTTATCAAAAATGGTGATACTCTCATCCTCGGCGGCATACTCTTCCAGAAGGATTCCCAGGTATCATATAAAATCCCTGGACTCGGAGATATTCCGGTACTTGGAAAAATATTCACTCATGATAGTATCAATAAAGAGAATACTGAGCTTCTCGTCTTCATCAGGCCGCAGGTTATCAATGTTGCTCCGGAACTTATATATGAAAAACTTAATGAAAAGACCAGAGAGTACCTTGAGGAATCAAGAGCAAGACTTGAGCAAATCAAAGGTGAAATTGATAAGTCTATGGGATCAATGATGAAGCAGGAAAAGTAAAAAAAGAATATACTGATAATTCTGAAAAGAGCCTCGTATTATCGGGGCTCTTTTTTTTTCATCACATTACAAAATTCCTTTCTCATTTTCCAAAAAGTCTTTGACAGACAAACATATTTTAAAGCATAATCTTCGTATGGATACTGATTATATAAAACCTGAAGAAATGCCTGATTTGAACATCGAGAGACTTGGTACACCGACAATAGAATCTCCCTTGCTTCAAAATCGCTGCCATTTCACTGAAGACGACGAAAAAGTCTGTATGTACTCACATTCGGATTATTTCAAAGCATATGAAAATTCTTCTTACAAATTCCCAATGCTGGAACACGCGGGTTCGCGCCGGAAGATTTTCTTTAATCCTGAAACTCTTAATTGCGGCATTGTCACATGCGGCGGATTATGCCCGGGTCTCAATGATGTAATAAGAATCCTGACTCTGAATTTATACTGGCAATATGGAGTAAAAACTATATACGGTTTCAAGTATGGTTATCTCGGACTGACTCCAAATGCCCCTGCTGAGCCGGTATTGTTAACGCCGGAAATAGTAAAAGATATTCATACAAGAGGCGGCGACATGCTTGCTTCTTCACGAGGTCCACAGAACATCGACATTATGGTCGATACGCTTGTGAAATTGAATATCGGTATATTGTTTGTCATCGGAGGCGACGGCACACTCCATGGAGCAAGAGAAATCGTAAAAACTGTAAAAAGAAGAAACCTGAAAATATCCATAATCGGAATTCCAAAAACCATAGACAATGACATTTCAGGAACAGAGCAAACTTTCGGTTTCTCAACAGCGGTCGAAGCGTCACGCATGGCAATTCTCAGCGCACATGAGGAAGCTCGCGGTGCATGGAACGGAATCGGCCTGGTCAAACTTATGGGCAGGGATTCAGGGTTTATCGCGGCTTATTCTACTTTAGCCAATAGTGACGTAAACTTCTGTTTCATACCTGAAGTGCCACTCCAGCTCAAGGGAGAAAATGGTTTTCTAAGAACACTCGAAAAGAGACTCGACAAAAAACATCATGCGGTTATAGTTGTCGCAGAAGGTATCTCGAAACTTTTAACTGAAGAACAAGACAATCTCAAAAAAGACGCGTCAGGTAATATTTTATTGAACGATGTCGGCCCGTTACTTAAAGACATTATCACTCAATACTTCAAGGAACGCAAAAAACCGATGTCAATGAAATATATTGATCCGAGTTATATGATTCGAAGCCTCCCCGCCGACTCGAACGATTCGGCATTCTGCGTTATGTTAGGACAAAACGCCGTCCATGCAGGAATGTCCGGCAGAACAAATATGGTAATTGGGTATTGCAACCAGCATTTCGTTCATTTGCCTATCGACCTGACAATAAGAGAACGCAAGAAAATAAATCCGTTAGGTGACCTCTGGCAATCCGTTATTGAAACAACAGGCCAGAAATGCTGATTGTCACTTTAGTATATAATCTTAGAGTATTGGTTTTGCGCGTTTGACAAACTGTATAGCAACGCCCCACGGGTCACGAAGAGTAGCAATCTCATCGCCGCTGTCGGTTACAGATAATTCCTTGTCCCACTTAGCACCTGCCTGGATAAGTTTTTCACAGGTTTTCTTGACGTTATCGACATTGAATGCAAAATGAAGAACAAGTAAATCCTGTGACGCGTAATCCGGAATTGGTGCGCTTGTATTATTATAGAATTCGAACATCATATTTTCATCCGCGTCACTGACAAAACGTGTTGTACCGGATTTCAGCATAATCTTCATACCAAGATTTTCGCAATACCAGTCTGCCATTGCGACAGGGTCTTTTACATTGATTGCTGCATGTTCA
>CAZMPL010000322.1:0-4121 GCA_964567805.1 uncultured Pirellulales bacterium
CCGGGACAATTTCTGGATTGCCTGAGAGTGTTATCTATGAAAAGAATTTGCCGGTGTTCATCTGCCGAAAGCCATTTTGGAGTTTGAGGGATATCTGGAAATATTTAGAATTTTACTATTAGTCACTATATTCTGATTTTAGTAAAATTCATTGTGTAATTTCTTTTATTACCGTAAACTTTACTGACCTGAAATCCGTATTGTGTCACTAAAGATTGAAGTTCATCCTGGCTTAGTTTGTCCGGGTCGCCCGCTAATTCGGAAATGGAAAGTATTCCATCATCTTTTAAGATTCTGTTTATTTCTTTTAAATATAGGTCTTTGTTGTCGATTTCTCCAATGACAGTTACCATGAAAACTCTGTCAAAACTTTTGTTTTCAAGAGCTAATTTTTTACCATCGCATAATTTATATTCAACATTTGTAATATTTTTTTTCTCCAATCTTTTTCTCGACATATCTAACATTTCCTGCTGGATATCGAGAAGAACGAGTTTGCCTTTTTTCAGCATTTCCGCGACAGGAAGACTAAAATAACCCGGGCCGGGACCTATTTCCAAAACCTTATGATCTTCCTGAAGTTCTAATCTCTGGATGAGTTTTTTGGGGGAAAGAAAGATATTTCTGAAAGGAATAAGCAGGGTAAATGCATATTTTGGAGGGAACACACCTTTCCCTGAAAAACTGTTTTTGTATTCTTTAGTCATAATTTTATTATCTAAAATATTTATCCCATGCGTTGCTCGCACATTACTTTAATTTCTTTACTTCTTCGGCGATTATTTTTATACCTTTTGAGAAAGTCTCTGAGTCCCTGGAATAGTTTAGCCTGATGCACTGGTTTTTGTGTTCCCATTCTTTATTCAAACCTGGGAAGAAGTAGCTGCCGGGTACTACCAGAACGTTTCGTTTTTTCAGCCGCTCGTAAAGCTCCATATCTGAAATTGGCAAATCCGGGAACCATAACCATAAGAAAAATGTGCCTTCAGGTTTGTGGATATGGCATTTTATTCCTGCCAGTTCGTCAATTATCTGCTTTATAGCTGCTTGCACTTTTTTGAAATAGAACGGCTGGATTATGTTTTTGCTAAGATTTATTATTTCGCCTGAACGTATTAAATTCGTTGCGATAGCCGGACCTGTTCCTCCCGGCGCAAGACTCATCACCGCGTTTACTTTTGCAACCATGTCGATTACTTCTTCGTTGGCGATGATAATTCCCGTACGCACTGCGGGCAAACCGAGTTTGGAAAGGCTCAGGCATAGAATTATGTTTTCATTCCAGGTCAACTTCGCTTGTGTAAAAATGATATCCGGAAAAGGCATACCGTAAGCGTTATCAATTATAAGCGGGATTTTATTTGCGGCCGCGAGTTCGTTCCGCTTTTCAATTTCAGTATCAGTAAGAACGTTCCCCGTAGGATTGGTTGGTCTTGAAACGCAAATCGCGCCGATTGTTTCATCAATCTTCAGGTTATCAAAATCGATATGATACTTGAAAATATGCTCGTTTTCATGTTCTATGATTGGTTCTCTTGAAACGAATAAATTTTCATTGATACCTACATCACTATAGCCTATATATTCCGGAGCCAACGGGAAAAGGATTTTCTTATCTATCCCATTTTTATAAGTTCCGCCGAAGATGTTAAACAGTATAAAAAACGCCATTTGACTGCCGTTAGTAAGAGCGATGTTTTTCGGCGTGATGTTCCAGCCGAATTCTTTTCGCAATAGTCGTGACATCGCGTCGATAAATTCGATATTACCCTGCGGCGGGTCGTAATTGCCAATCGCTTTTTCGAATCCTTGTTTTTCCTTTAAAAGTTTTTCCATGCTATCGCGAAAGTACTTTTGAACTTCGGGAATATGTGCCGGATTTCCTCCTCCGAGCATGAGCATATCTGTGTTTTGGGAAAGGGCATTACCCAAATCGTCCATCAATCTTCCAATGCCCGACGTAGTTGCGATTTTTTGACCAAAGTTGGAAACTTCCATTATAATTAAACCTTAACTGAAATTTGCGGCGTTAGGAAATACAGCCATTTTGCAATTGTTTTTATTTTTAGAATAGATTCAGCGGCTCTTGCGTAGAGTTCTAATTGGCCGCGATACAGTTCGGCTCGTTCGCTGACCTGTTTTTCTGTCACTTTATCTGTTTTGAAATCGATTATAACCAGGCCGTCATGAGTCTGAATCATCATATCGACAATTCCCTGAACGATTGAAAAATCATTGCTTATGATTTCGGATTTATGATCAGCTACCTTTTCAGCATATGTAAATGGCCATTCGCGAAGAACCTTGTTTTTATTTTCGAGTACAAGCTTACCTAATTCGCTATCGAAAAAGTTCACGATTGTTTCGATATTGATGTGTTGTGCGATAGCTTCAGAAAGTTGGTTTTGAGCAATAAGTTCAAGTCTTGTCTGCTCGACAGCATGCAAATCCACTTTCTTTGACAAATCGATACTTGAAATTAAAAGATGAGCGGCTGTGCCTATCTGTCTTGCTTCAGGTGTACTTTTTGTTTGCTGATCTTTCAATATTGCCGGAACGCGGCTCAATGTATTCGAAAAGTTGAACTTTACAAATTCATCGTTTCGGTGAGTCAATTCAGTAACAGAAGTCTTGGCCGGGACCAGATGCAAATCTCCATACTCATATTTCCTGTATAAAGACTTCTTGATTTGTGAAAGCAGTTTCGATTCTGTTTTGGCAGGTGACTTTTCGGCCGCTTGGGTTTTCTGTTTTTGTTTTTCGTTCTTTTTATTGATAATGAATTCAGAAAGCCGCTGCAATTGAGCCTGGTTATATAGCTTAAAACTGAACAAGTCATCATTTATCGCCTGAGAGGAAAGCCCTGTTTCAAACGTATCATGCAAAATCTTCTGGTCCGAGAGCCCGAGCAGAATCCATTCAAGGTTCGTTTGACAATTCCGTAGTTGCCAATCTGGAATTGTTCCGCCGCCGAAGAATAAACCTTTTGAAATTAACTGGCCGCAGTCCAACATTTTTTGCGACGCTGTTAAAATGAGCCTTTCCTTTGCGCGGGTTGTAGCGACATAGAGAACACGCATTTCCTCGGCGAGCAAAGTAGCTATTTTCTGCTCAGCGATAACTTCATGAGCGAGCGAGTTTAATTTCTGGTTGGTTTGTGAATCGATAATCTGCAGTCCCAAAGTTTCCTCCGAACTAATCAGGCAATCGGCATTAATATCGGTTTTGTTGAATTTGCTTTCCAGTTCAGCCAGAAAGACAACCGGAAATTCAAGTCCCTTGCTCTTGTGAACGCTTATAATCCGTACCGCGTTGCCTGCGGCGTTTTGCGGCTCGGCGGGTGCCCAGTCCTGACCTGTTTCCTGCAACTTTTCGTAAAATTCTACGAATCGTGTCAGCGAAGGTACACCGGTATTCCCGGCGAATCCCTCGAATTGTATCGCTCTGTCATGGAGTTTCAAAAGGTTCGCACGTCGAGACTGACCGTTGGGAAGGGCGGTGACAAATGAAAGGTAATTTGTCTTGCGATATATTTGCCAGATTAAATCCGCAAGACTGCCCCGGCGGGCAACTGTTCGCCATTCTTCAAGTTGCGAAATAATATTATGCAGCTTTTCTGATAGCGATTTATCTTTTCCAGTTTCGCAATATTTCAAAACGTAATCGTAGAAACTCGTAATGTTTTCTGTTTTGGAATGAATCTTAATTTTCGCAAGCTCTGTGTCTGTCACCATGAAAAGCGGACTTCTTAAAACAGCGGCAAGCTCTATGTCACGCAAAGGATTGTCGAGAATTTTCAGTAAAGACATGCAATCGCTGATTTCAGTCGCCTGGAAATAACCGGAAGCGGCCTGGCAGCTTACTGGAATACCAGCCAGTCGGAGTATTTCAACATAATCATTGGCTTTTTTTGCGAGCGAACGCATCAATATCACTATGTCACCATATCGAACATCACGATTAGAACCGAGACCTTTATCGAATATCTGAAATTCAGCTTTGCCGGTTTCTGTTCCAACTATCTGATTTATACGTTTGGCGATAAGTGCCGCCTGCCGCTGACTCGAACTGATAATATTTAGATTTTTGTCTTCGTTAAATCCTTCTTTTTCTTCATCATC
>CAZMPL010000323.1:0-4100 GCA_964567805.1 uncultured Pirellulales bacterium
TGATAATTATCACTATGGCTTAAGGTATTTTTTTTGTTTTTTTATAAGTCATAAGTTGATTGCGAGGAAATATATGCCGATAAAGTCATATATGCCTTTTTATAATAAGGGAAAGTAAATTGAAAGGAGCTGTTAGGATGTATAAACGTCTTATATTAATGGTTATATTATTACAAATATGCTTAAGTCTTACAGGATGTTTTTCCTCGAGTCCCAAAGATGTTAAACAATACCTGATGCCTTATGATTCAAATACTTCAACTGATAAATATGTACTTCAGCCTCCTGACGAAATACAGATATCATGCAGTAAAATTCCGATAATTGATGGACAACGTCAAAAAATTCGCCCGGATGGCAAAATAAGCTTCGAGTCTTTTGGCGAAATAGTCGCCGCTGGTAAAACTCCAGCACAGTTGGCAGAAGATATCCGTCTTGAAATTGTAAAGTTATACAAATTCACAGATGATAATCCTGTTGATGTAAAAATATCTTCGTTCCAGAGCAAAGTATATTATGTTCTGGGACAGGTAAACCAGCCTGGCCCAAGAGTCTATACCGGCAGAGATACCCTTTTAACGGCTATTAGCATGTCTGATCCAAACCCAATGGCCTGGCTCGAACGAGTTCAGATAATCAGGCCTTCACATGATAAGAATGTGGAACCTGCGATTTTTGAACTGAATTTCGACCGTATGATGGCGCATGGCGATATAACAAAAAATGTCCTCCTTGAAGAGGGCGATGTTATCTATGTCCCGCCAACAGTATTAGGCTGGATGGCTTTGAAGGTAGAAGAAGTTATAAGGCCAATCGCAAGAGCGTTTTCCGGCGCATATACAGTCAGACGCGGAATGGATGGAGACCGTAATTATTGATAAATTCGCAAGTTCGTAATATTATTTAATATTCGAATACGCAAATATCAATAAGTGCCTCTTCTTCATACAAAGCGCACAATCTCCATAAACAATAGAATGGATTATAAGCACTTACTCTTTTGCTTACTGATTGAATGCTGCCTGTTTGACCTGAAATATACAATTACCGAAAACAAACCGTAAATAGTCAAATGTTAGCTATTATTTGAACAAACAAAATCCTCCTCTGTTTGTTTACAAACATTTGACTGATAATACTTATATTGTTTAATCAGTAATTACCAGATAACTGGTTTTATGATTTATCACAGGTTTATGTGGGTTTATTCAGAAAACGGTCGTACCTGAACAGCGCAGGGGCGGTCTTTCTCACCTACTCCGAGTTCGTACTCCACTTTCTTTCCTTCAGTGATTGAATTTCTGTCGTTCGGACTAATGCCTGTATGATGGACAAACAAATCGTCACCACCACCGTCAGGAACGATGAAGCCGTAGCCTTTTTTCTCATTAAACCATTTAATTGTACCTGTACTCATGCGCGCCTTCCTTTAAGCTAATCTTTCACACAATAATACAACTTCTACTATTCTTGTTCTTATGAAATATACATCATAAGAAATATAAAGCACTATATTATAGCATTAAATTATGAATCAACCGAAGTATATGAAATTAAGTGAAGTTGATATTATAATATAAGTTACTCGATTATCTATTTTTCAAAAAGCCGCAATATTCCATCCATTTCCAGCCTGTGGGCAGTAAGGCTACTGCCAGGAAAATCTTAATCACAGCACCAGCAATGAACGGATACAGTCCAACAACAAAAGCCTGTTTAACTCCTATAATAAAACCAAGATGTACTACACCAAATGTATATATTATAACATTTCCTGCGAGCATAGCAAGAAATGTTGTAAAAAAACGTCTGTCCCAGCCCATTTGAGCCAGAAAACCTGTTAAATAAACCGCCGCGATAAAGCCTACCAGATAACCTCCTGTTGGACCAACAAACATGTGCCAACCTGATCTCCAGTAAGAAAATACCGGCCATCCTGCCAATCCTTCAAGCAGGTAAAGACCAACTGTCATTGAGCCTAACTTCGCTCCAAATAATACTCCAATCAGTAAAACGGCGAATTCCTGCATTGTAAAGGGAACAGGTCCACCGAAAGAAATCTGTGCGCTCAGGGCAATAAACAACGAACCGCCCAGAATAAGCGATATATTATAAAGAGAAGCCTGGGATTTCTCATTCGGCCTCAAAATATCTGCAACTGTCGGAACAAGTATCATATTTCATCCATAAAAATTACTAACTACTATTCACTAATTACTAATTTAATGCCGAAGGAGGGAGTTGAACCCTCACCCTGTTGCCAGGACGGGATTTTGAATCCCGCGCGTCTGCCAGTTCCGCCACTTCGGCTAAAACCGTAAAAAAAGTATTTTAAGTTACGGAACGTCTTTGTCAATATCAATTTCAACTTCTATTATATATTAAAGAAGATTTCTCAACGCACGTAAGTTTTGGATTTATTATTTTATATACATATTGAAGGTATTATCGGAAGAAAATAAGTATTAAAATGAGGGTTGTTTGTTGAATTTTTAAAGAAATGTTAGTTTTTGTTAAAATTTTGAATATTTTATATTGACGATTTAAGTACTTTTAGTATACTGAATAATAGCTTTTTCATTTTTAGCCCCTGCTTTCTCTTCCTTCTCCCCTCCCTCCGCAAAAAGCAGGGGTGCTTTTTAAAGTTTTGCATGGCATTATAAGCATGTTGATTATTGATAAAATAAATGGTGTATTATAGGGCTGTTTTGTTTGAAATTTTAAATAAAACCAAGTTTTTCAGCTTCGGCATACAGATCGTACTGTTTCATTTTTTTGAATAACGTGGTTCGATTAATCTGAAGTGCTTTTGCGGTTTCCTGTCTGTTCCAGTGATTTGCTTCAAGAGCCTGGCGAATTATATTCTTTTCTGGTTCAGCGAGAGCGTCTTTCAGGCTCACATTTGAATAAACTTTCTGTTTGCCTGTTTTGTCCTGCTTAATTATGTCCGGCAAATCTTCTGTACTAACAAATTTGCCTTTTCCGAGAAGAGCCGCTCTTTCGATAATCTTTTCCAGTTCTCGTACATTTCCCGGCCAGGAATAACGCTCCAGGTAACGCATCGCATCATCTGTTATACCGAATTTCTCCCTGTTATTCTGTGAACTGTAAATTTTCAGAAAATGTTCCGCCAACAGTCGAATATCCCCGACTCTCTCGCATAATGGCGGCAGTTCTATTGTTATTACATTAATACGGTAATATAAGTCTTCGCGGAATTTTCCGCGTTGTACTTCATTTGCCAGATTCTTATTCGAAGCGAGAATTATTCTGGTATCGACCAGTAATGTTTTATTGCTTCCAACCGGCTCGAATTGTCTTGTTTCAAGAACTCTGAGCAATTTTGCCTGTAGAGCCGGCGAAGCATTGGAAATCTCATCAAGAAAGATTGTGCCTCCGTCAGCTGCTAAGAATTTTCCTTCTTTATTGGTAACCGCACCCGTAAAAGAGCCTTTTGCATGGCCGAAAAGCTCACTTTCAAGCAATGTTTCCGGCAAAGCACCGCAACTGACTTCAATAAAAGGTTTGTTTCTCCTGTCTGAACGATGATGTATTGCGCGGGCAAGCATACTTTTGCCTGTCCCTGAAGGACCAGCCATTAAAACAGTTGCTTTCGTATCCGCAATTGCTTCGATAAGCTCGAAGATTTTCGCCATTTTGTAATCCTGGCTGATTATATTCTCGATACTGAATTTTCGTTCGAGCTGAACGCGAAGACGCTCATTTTCACTCATCAGGGATTGCTGGTTGAGTGCTTTGGCGACCGCCATTCGCAATTCATCGTCGATAATCGGTTTCGTAAGGTAATCGTGGGCGCCTCGCTTGATGGAAGTTACTGCACTTTCGATGGTACCGTAGCCGGTAATTACAATTGAGACAGTTTGAGGATGCTTATTTTTGACCAAATCCAGTATTTCATGGCCGTCTCCATCCGGCAGATTTATATCGGTAATTACAAGATTGTAGCGATTATCCTCTAATTTTGACAAAGCTGCTTTAAAAGTTTCGACTCCATCTGTCTTGAAACCTTCAGCTTCGAGAAATCCGCAAACGGAATCAAGGATTATTTTGTCGTTATCTATTATGAGTATGCTTTTTTC
>CAZMPL010000324.1:0-4096 GCA_964567805.1 uncultured Pirellulales bacterium
TAATTGCATTAACAATACTTTATTTCATATTTGCGTTTCGATATACAGTCCAGGATAGATATGCGTTCTTTATTCCATTCTATTGCATGGTATCGATATTTATCGGTATAGGAGTTTTCAGCTATCTATTAAAAAGCAATGGTGCTCATACTTTTTTGTTTATGATATTCTGTCTTGTTGTTGTTCCAGTCTATATTAAAGCACCGGAAATTGCTGCGGGACTTGATTTGAAAGTTAACAGCGGCAGGAGAATTCCTTATCGCAATGACGCAGAGTTTTTTCTTCATCCATGGAAAATGGAATACAAGAGTAATATAAATCCCAACGGCGCGGCGCAGTTTGCGATACAGGCTTTAATTACGGCAGAATCGCCTGCGTTAATTTATGCTGATAGTACTACGGCTGCGCCTCTGCTGCTAGTTCAGGAATTGCACCAGTTCAGTAAAAAAGACGATATTAAAATAGTTTCCAGTATTGGCTCAACAGAAGGAGCACCTCTGTTCAATTCACAAACTATTGACGATTTGTTCTCAAAAAGAAATATTTATGTCGTCTCGAATATTAACGGGTATTATCCTGATTTTATACTTGATGGTTATAAACTTGAGTCCGATGGAGTTCTTTATAAGGTTGAAAAAAGAGATTAGATATTATAATATAATGGAATGAAGTCGACACAATGCACTCAATGCAGGAAATTATATAGTATTAAAGTAAAAGAATGTCCCTTTTGCGGCACACCGAATATTTATCACAAAAGCAATTTGCCGAAAAAATGGCACCAGAAAACATCAATAAATTTGTCTATTGGTACGTTTCTAATTATTATCGCTCTCGGATTTATACACATTATAGTCGGAGGAAGAACAAGAACTGGATTGCCGATTGATGTTGGTTTTAAAAAATCATTCGGGTTCAGGGAAACAATTGTCAACATTCGTAAAATAGCGTCGATTCCCTATGTTACCGCGAAAATCAAGTATCCTAAAAGTTATGATGTTTTACAAAGATTGGGCTATATTGATTCCGGCGAAGTGTTTGAAACTTTAATGAATGATTCGCTTTTGCTGAAATTCAAGGACTGGCAGAACGAGTTCGAGCAATCAATCAGCGGCTCGGAAATAAACTGGCAGGATAAACTTCTTGGCTGGACCGAAGAAGTTAGTAGAAGCTCAAGAGATGCTCAATATTACAATAATCGAGGAATAACAGCCGCAAAACAAAGCCAGTTCGAAGACGCAATTTCAGAGTTTACACGAGCGATAAACAGAGACCCGACTTTTGGAAATGCTTATTATAACAGGGGACTTGTTTATAATGCTTTAGGTCACATAGAAAAATCTCTTTCCGATTTTACAAAAGTTACCGAGATTTCACCTCGTTCTGCGGAAGGATACTTCAATCGAGGTAAGATTTACCTGGCAAAAAACGAATACGAACAGGCGATTACGGACTTTACTAAAGTAATAGAAATTAATTCGAAACATGCTCAGGCATATTTTGGTCGATTGCTTGCTTATTTCGCTCTTGGCGATTATGACAAAATCTGGAAAGATGTCCACGAGATAGAAAATCTTGGCTATATAATTCCGAATGATTTTCTAAAAACATTGCGGCAAGTCTCAAAAAGGAAAGACTAAAATTATGAATAATACTGTCTATGGAGTATCGGAATTAATTGATAAAGCAGAATTCCTAATATAAAGCTTACGAGATTTGCTGAAACAATTTTTAATCTCAGATTGGGAACTTCAATATCTTTAAGGCGATTTTCATACATCAAAGGTTCGCATATAAGTGGAAATAATTCTGCAAACCAGACAATAAATTGTCCTAAAATTTGTGTAAATGGGAAAGTAATAAGATTTATCACTAAAAAGGAACTTATGGCTCGCCTGAACTTTACCTGAGGAGACAATAATATTCTTACAATAAGGTACTCAATCATTAATGATGTTGAAGCCACAAGTATCCATATTACACCATTACTTTTTGAACTGTAAAGATCAGGCATATAAGGATTGGCGTACGTATAACTACCAATTAAAAGTACAATGAGAATTATTAGATAATGTTTTTTCATATGGATTCTACCCAGACTTCACTATCGTAGCGCAGCATAGTTAAGCCGTCTTTGAAATTATCGAATTTGATATCTGGTTCTTGGTTAAGAAGTTCCTGCAAAATCCATTTTGGGAAATTTGCTCCCGCTTTGATGGATAGCGGTGCTCCGCCGCCAAAACGGGGATTAATCTCGGTGAATTTTAATTTAAGTCCTTTTGTCAGGAATAATTGTATTGTGATAACGCCGGGTCCGGCTCCCAGAACTTCGACTAACTTAGCGGCCTGATTCATGATAGCTGGATTTTTCACAATCTGGCTTTTGCTTACTTCGCCCGCTCTTATTTCAAGTCGTTTTCTTGGTACAACACAACGAACTTTATTTTCAAAATCGACATATACATCGCAGGTATATTCTTCGCCTTTCAGATATTCCTGGCAAATGGCGTTTTTAGTTTTTCTGGCGTAGAATTTTAACTCGTCAATATTATTTACCAAATGAACATTTTTCCCTGCCGAGCCGTCCCATGGTTTCATTAAATACGGCCAATTCAGGTTACTCTTCGATAACGCAGCACCCGCGGTCATTGTAACCGGACTTTCGAAGCCGTGTTTGATTAAAAAGCGGTATGTCTCTCTCTTATCCATGCAAATATCGATAACTTCTTCTGACGAAACGAGTACCTTACAGCCAAGAGTGGCGAATTTCTTCTTGTTTTCAGCTAAAAGTTTCAACTCCGTATCAATAGTTGGAATTAGTAATTTTACCTTATTATTTTCTACGATAGAGAGCAATTGTTTGACATAGCCGGGATGACTTATCGGCTGAACAATAAATTTCTGGTCGCATAACTGCAGCGCCGGGCTTAGATTTGTTATATCCGTTCCAATTAATTGTGACTGGATTTTAAGGCTTTTAGCGGCTTTGCGAAAACTTTCGAGCAATGAAACTCGCCTGCCAACGCAGGAAAACAGAATGTTAAGGTTATCTTTTTTCATAAAATCAGAAATTCAGGTCATTTTTAGCTTTTAATTAATTCTTCGTCAATATTTATTTCGGATTGGAAATCATAAAACCAGCAAACATTTTCCCAATTTCTTTGACAATTTGCGATAATAATTCTAAACTGTCCGCTTTAGAAACAAATTTCGCACAATTATTGAAATGGAGTTTTTATGCAGGTTCCGCTATTGGACTTAAAGGCGCAATATGCGACAATCAAGGAAGAAATTCTTCCGGAAATAAGCAATGTTTGTGATAGCCAGTATTTCGCTCTCGGCCCCTGGGTTACTGAGTTTGAAGAGAAAATAGCAAAATATATAGGTTGTAAATACGCCATTGGTGTATCGAGCGGAACAGATGCTTTGCTTGTTAGCCTGATGGCTGCTGATATCAAACCGGGCGATGAGGTAATTACGACCACGTTTACTTTTTTCGCAACCGCAGGCTCGATTTACAGGCTCGGGGCAAAACCTGTATTTGTGGATATTGATCCTGATTCATACAATATTGATCCAAACCTCATAGAAGAGAAAATTACTAAAAAAACTCGTGCTATAATTCCGGTTCATTTGTACGGCCAGGCCGCGAGAATGAAAGAGATTATGAAAATAGCTTCTCGTCATAATCTTGTGATTATAGAAGATGCCGCGCAAGCTATCGGGGCGAGTGCAAACGGCGTAAACTGCGGGAATTTCGGTTCTTACGGCTGTTTCTCATTCTATCCGACAAAAAATCTTGGTGCATTTGGCGACGGCGGGCTTGTTACTACAAATGATGATTTGATTGCAGAGAAACTCAAATCTTTACGAGATCATGGTCAGAAACCGAGATATTATTACAATATGATTGGCGGAAATTTCCGTCTCGACAGCATACAGGCGGCGGTTCTTAATATTAAGCTCAAATCTCTTGAGCAGTGGAACGAAAAGAGAAGACAAAATGCCGCTTTTTATAATAAGCTTTTTGCTGGCTCAGTAATAAAAACTCCGAAAGTTGATAAAGGCAACATTCATACATATCATCAATATACGA
>CAZMPL010000325.1:0-1355 GCA_964567805.1 uncultured Pirellulales bacterium
TTTACATTTTATTCCTCCGGTTAGTATTTCGAGTTTAGTGCTTCGTGTTTCCCGCCACTGGCGGGCAAATTGGCTTTGTTTTTTCAATCAAACCCAAATATAGCACGATTATGAGCTATTTTTTTGTGAATCTTGTGCCTTTTTGTGGCTATTTTTGGAAGATTTTTAAATATTTTGGCATAAAATTCATTTTTTTTGACTTTTTTTAAACCACGAAGAACACGAAGTAGCGCGAAGATTATTTAAATGTATTAATTTAATCTTGCCATTTCTTCTTTATTTCTTTTTTCCTTCGTGTAACTTCGTGCCCTTCGTGGTGAACAATTTTTAATAATGCTTTTCATTCTGTATTCTGTGTTCTATATTTAATATTCACTAATCACTATTCACTTTTTTTCCGAAGGAAAAAAACATATCTCCCTCTGTAATTGCGGCTGTGTTGCGTTTTTGATTGAAAACTGCGCCAAAAATGAGGGTTGTGACATGAGGCCAAAAACGCTAAGTCCATATGCGGCCTGAAATAAAAATTATTTTATTTTTTTCAGAATTGTTCGAAAAAGTGTTTCACTTTTGATTGAAAAGTACGCTAAAAACAAGGGTAAGAAAAAGGTAGGGTGGGGCTTGCCCCACCGATCCAAAAAGGTGGAGTAGAACCCCACCCTACAAAACTGACTCTGTCATTCCCGCGCAGGCGGGAATCCATTTATTTTTAACCACAGATTAACACTGATTTTCACAGATTTATAAAACTATGTCATTGCGAGGAGGCCGCAGGCCGACGCGGCAATCTTCAACTAACTATTCACCATTCACTAACGACTAAATACTATTAAAATATCTGCGTATTTCTGCGAAATCTGCGGATTATTTTAAATATTTATATTATTTTGGCTTTTTTCAGATTTTTTAGTCAACATTTTCACTCTTTCAGGAGCCTTTATAATAAGAATACAGAAGAACTGTAATTAAGTATTTATCCACAGATTTACGCGGATGGGCACAGATTTGTACTGTTTTTATAAATTTATCTGTGTATTTCTGCGTAATCTGCGGATTATTTATGTTTTCCAAAAAATAATTTGATAAAAGATAGGAATAATATAAAATATATCCTTTTAGGTTGAGGTCGGCGAAATTAGCCGAGAGCGTGCGTACTTCCACTCCATGATTTCGCGGATTGATACAGAATTAGAACTAAAAATAATATTATATGATTACAGTATATTAGAAAATGAATTAATAAGCATTACTTATAGATTGCAGATCAATGATAACAAGATATATATAATGGATATCATATGGATACATTTAAGAGACTTAAAATTGAACAATGGCGACAATTTGAATTACTTGAT
>CAZMPL010000325.1:1365-1602 GCA_964567805.1 uncultured Pirellulales bacterium
TATTAACTTTGAGACATCGATGACAGTACTCACAGGAGTAAATGGTGCTGGTAAAACGACTATCCTAAATATTTTATCTCGTCATTTCGGTTGGGATTTGAGATGGATTTCTACGAGAGGAGATAAAAAAAACAAGTCAAAATTTTGGGCAGATGTTTGGTCTTTATATGATGAATCTTTTAAACCAAAATCAAATTCTGTCAAGATTGGTGAAATACACTATACATCTGGTGGTGA
>CAZMPL010000325.1:1612-4081 GCA_964567805.1 uncultured Pirellulales bacterium
GAGTGTTCATTGCAAGTACCAATTGAACCTAATGAGCAATATATAATTACATACCAAAATCAACAGAAAGTTGAAGGTCTTTATATACCATCTCATACGCAACCCTTTTCATTCCACCGAGTAGAAAATATTCCAACAAATCCTAAAACAAGCACACAGCAATTTCAAGAATATCAAAGTCTAATAATTCAAGTATATCAATCTGATAGCACTCCAAATCCAGGAAAAAAAATTAAAAGTTCCCTTATATCCCTCGGAGTATTCGGTTATGGAAACCAAGTCGTTTCTGGGAATAATGATTTTATCCAGATATTTGAGGAATTTCAGGATGTATTAAAAATTCTTCTCCCGAGTGATTTAGGATTTGAAAGAATTGAGATTCGAATGCCTGATGTTTTATTGATGACTAAGAGTGGGAATATTTCATTGGATGCTGTTTCAGGAGGTATTGGAGCCATAATTGGAATAGCATGGCAAATTCTAATGTATGGAATTGACAAAGATAGATTTGTTGTGACATTTGATGAACCAGAGAACCATCTGCACCCAGCGATGCAAAGAGAACTTCTTCCAAATTTGGAAAAAGCTTTTCCAAAGGCACAATTTATCATCTCTACACATAGCCCCTTCATAGTTAGCTCAAATCCAAATGCTCGTATATATGTTCTTAGCTTTACAGAAAGACAAAAGATCCAATCAAGAGAATTATCGCAAATCGAACTATCTGGGGATTTCAATGAAACTTTGCAGGAGATACTTGATGTCCCTCTTACCATTCCAAACTGGGTAGAGCAAAAGATAAAAGAATCCTATGATAATCTTACTAAAGATGGAGTAACAGAAGAATCTGTTGAGAAATTAAAAAGAGAATTACAAAAATTGCGTCTATACCCTCAATTTCTAAAAAATATAGATAAATTAGGAGGTGAAGATGCGTAAACTTTCTAAACTTGACGAGCCAGAGTTATTAAAGAACAAAAAAGAGGAGTGGAAGCAAAAAGTAGCCGAGGAAGGTAGTGACTACTATAAAATAAAATACAGAGAACCGGACATCAAAGAGGTTTTAGTTAGGGAAACATCAAATAAATGCGTATACTGCGAAAGCAAAATAGGTCACAATACTCCGGGAGATATTGAACATAAAATACCGGTAAGTATAAAGGAAGAAAGTCGGTTTGAATGGGCAAACCTTACAATTGCCTGCACTGAATGTAACAGGCGGAAAAACGATTACTATGATAAAGAAAAGCCTTTCATAGATCCATATCTTGATGATGTTGAAAATATTTTAATACACTTAGGACCTTTAGTTTTACACAAAGCTGGCGAGGAACTTGCTGAAATTTCCGTAAAAATCCTACAACTCAGTGACATTGAGAAAAGAAAAGAGTTGTTTGCTCGCAAGGTCGAAAAAATAAAAAGTGTGAGTAACCTCATAGATAGAATAATAAAGGTCAATTCTGAACCTCTTCGGAAATTACTCATACAAGAGCTATATGGAATGAGCAACGTTGATCAGGAATACTCTGCTATGGTTAAGGCCTTTATTAAACAAAGCCAAGAAACATTAATAAAACAACGGGGAATTTAAAGTCTGATCCCATAGTTTTATAAATCTGTGTAATCAGTCTTGTAGGATGGGCTTCAGCCCATGCTGTAGAATATTATTAACAAATTGATTGTTTTCATAAATGATTCTTGTATTAATGTCAGATTAAATATGTTTTTATTTCTTTATAATTTATAAGGACTGCATGGGCTGAAGCCCATCCTACAACTCTGAAAAATAATAGCATATAGTTTTTAATTTAGTATAAGATTGCCGCACTTTGTTCTCAATGACTAGGCTTCGTTTATTACTACGCCCTGGCAGGCCTGTATTTATCTTCGTGTTTCCTTCGTGAGCTTCGTGGTAAATAATTAGTAGAAGATTGCCGCGTTGTTTCACTCCTCAGCAATGACCAGGCTTCGTCTATGACTACGCCTTGGCAGGCTTTTTCTTCGTGATTCCCGCCAAATTAATCTGTGTACATCACTCTTAATCTGTGGTAAAAAAATACTATGTTCTTTTGACAAAACGTATTTAATTAATTATAATATTTAGTATGTGTACGTAGTATTTGAAAAGAATATAATTTTTTTAGGAGGTAGAATCATGTCCAAACTAAGAAGAGTGTTGTCTCTTTTAGTAATTGTTTCTTTATGTCTGTCGGTTACGGCAATCGCACAGAATGCCCCGGCAGCGGGCGGACGGGGTGCAATTGGCGCGACCACTGGCGGAGCTTCGACGGCTCGCGGCGGTGCTGCCGACCCGCGGGTTCAGAGCAAAACCTATGTTCTGAAAGATACGAATGAGGCTATGCCTTATTCGGTTTTCGTATCATCGAAAGTAACCAAGGATAAAAAAGCCCCGCTTATTATCCTTCTGCACGGTCTTGGTGTTGGTAACGCATTTATGATGCGCGGCAA
>CAZMPL010000326.1:0-4077 GCA_964567805.1 uncultured Pirellulales bacterium
TTGGTTTGTTGGAGTTCTTGTCTTATCGGTTTTGCTTATTCAGAGAATATTTTTTGTCAGAGGTCTTATCGCACAAAGCGAACCTGCGAAAAACGTATTGCTTGATACTTTAAAGGAATGCTCTGCGCAGCTTGGAATCAAGACAAATATTCCAATGAAATTATCTCATAACGCATCAAGTCCGGCGGTATGCGGCTTATTCAATCCTGTGATTTTAATACCAACAAATCTTTTAAATAAAATTTCACATGAAAAGTTAAAAGCGATTCTTATTCACGAATTATCTCATATCAAACGAGCCGACCTGTTTGTGAATTGCGTTCAGACTGTTTTGCAGATTTTATATTTCTATAATCCTTTGCTTTGGCTTGCAAATTCGATAGTTCGCAAAATTCGAGAGCAGGCAGTAGATGAAATGGTGCTTGTAGCTCTTGGCGCGGAGGCCAAAAGCTACACGACAACTTTAATTGATGTCGCAGAAATGGCATTTTCCCGACCCGCTTTGAGCCTAAGATTAGTCGGAGTAGTAGAATCGAAAAAAGCCCTTTCCCAACGAATAAAACACATCCTCAGCCGCCCAATTCCAAAATCTGCAAAACTTGGATTTATGGGGATGTTGGTTATTTTTGTTTCTGCTTTTGTTTTATTACCCATGGCAGGGCAAGAGATTTCTCATAAACAGAGGTTACAGAATCTTGTCGAGAATTGGTTTAAGAACAACTATCTTGATATACGCGAAAGGAAAACGATTGAATGGGGAGAGCCGCAGAAAAATAAGGACGGAAGCTACTCTATCTCCTATAAATATGAAGCAAAGATTTTGAATAAAGACAAAATCATAAATAACGATATATTTTCTTTTACTGAAAACGGAGAATTTGTCTCAGTGAAAAAAGTTGAAGGTTTTCCTATAAATGCAGAAACTTCAGGGCAGTTTACAGCAACGTTACCAAACGGTGTGACCGTTGAATTGCTTGGAATTTGCGAGCATCCGAGCGAAGGCAAGCAATGGTGGCGGCCGGATGGGATTACTTTATCTCAAACGCCTTATTATACTACTGGAAACAGGACGACAGACGAAAAGGCTGGTTATAAATATTATGAGTTCGGTTTAAAACTTTCTCCAACAGATGCGAGTTATTATTGGATGATACCAGGGGTGGGCCATGGATCAGATACTGGCTCGCCACGTGACGAAAAAGGTAGTCAAATTACGAATTTGAAAGCATATGCAACTAATCTGCCAGAAGAACAAAAAAGTGTAAACGTTCGAGTAGGCGCGACTGCCGCAGATTGGCAAACTATTGTTACATACAAGCCAGAGGACCTTGAGGAAACATATTCAGTTGGCGACTATACAATTGCTTTTGGAATTGCTTATATGCAGGATAACCGAACATTATTACCCGTCGTTCACAACTACAATCGAAAAGAGAGATTATATGCAATTCAAGTTATAGCGATAACAAAATCAGGACAGATATATATATCAGGATACAGCGGCAGCGGAGGAGATCATCTCAATAGTTTAACATATATTTTTAATGGTTTGTCTTTAGAAAATATAAAAGAATTTCAATTTCAGACTCGGCCGTATGAATGGGTGACATTTAAAAATGTTTCACTTGATCCGGAAGTAACAACAAATGTTGAACTGATCGAAGAAGAATCTGATTTAACATTCGAGTCATATTTCCCTGATGATATTGAGGCAGGTAAAAAGTTGGATGAATGGTGGGAAAAAAAGAGCAGTATGTCTCTCGATGACGATTCTTTCTTGGATCTTTTCCGCAGAGGAATCAGACGCTGCAGTGTCAAGTCTAAAGAGAATTACCTGATGCAGTATATTGGAAGTAATTATGTATGGCATAAACGGCCCAATAACCAGAAGGCTCTGGACATAATATATCATGCGAGCTTTTCAGATGATTATAAATATTACGCAGTATATAGCGCCTTATCCGTTGCTAATCCCAAGTCAGAGAAAGTTCTGAAAAGATTAGCGGATATTGCGATAGAGCCTCATCAGCTTGGAAGGATTATCTGGGGAGTGAGAAGTTCAAAGCAGGAAGATGAGTTCATAAAGCTATTGGAGTCTTTAATGAATAGTTCTGATCTGGTAAAACGGGAACGTTCAGAAAAAGTTATAATGGCTGTTAAAGGTGAACTTGATGCGGACGCATTGGAACGGGAGTTGAATCAGCAACAAAAGGCAGAACGGACAATTAGTGAATTTGGCAATGATTTACCGAGACTTAAAAAAGCGTTACTAAATGGTACAAGTGCAGAACGTCTTGAAGCATTTAATTTCCTTATTAGTAATACAGTGTCTCTCGCACATGATGAATCCTTCGTAGATGCTTTGGCAGCTTGTACAAAAGATTCTGATCCGGAAGTTCGCAGCCAAGCCGTAAAAAGGTTGGGAACTTACTATGTTTTGAAAGTTAGCCCTCCAAATCAAAAGGTTATTGATGTTCTTACCGAATTGTTAAACGATCCGGATCGTTCCGTTCGCTATGCGGCTGTTTGTTATGGCTTGTCAACGATTCCCGATCCTGACAAAGAATTTATCAGCAAGATGATGAAGACAATTTTAGATGATCGAGAGGTTAATTATTACGGCCGGGTTATCCAGGGCTTAAGGCGAAACAACAAAGAAGCCTGTATCGAAATCCTTAAGGAATGGATGGATAACTTCGAGCAGGATAATCAAAGGGCAGTTAAAGCTTATGAAATTTATGAGGACGTGACGGAAGAATTTTTACCTGAAGAATATACTCAGCGTTTTGCAGGTAAGAAATCCAATGCACATGAAGGTGTTATCTCTGGTTGTTTTAAGAACGAACCTATAAATAGAGAACAACTGCAAAAACAATTTATCGAAGGTCTCTCGAATGGTAACTTGTTAGAAAAAGTAAAAGAATTTTATATTTTTGAAGAAAATGGTCATGCTGGTGGATTGTTTATATGTGATAACATATCTGACCGAAACGCTATAAGAAAAGCTTTAATGGATAATAGAGAATTCAGTGTTATTGGTTATTATCACGGTGCAATAGGCCCTACCGGCAGCGGCTGGATTGATTCGTTGGAAAATTTCAAAAATATTATTCATTATTACAAGGCAGAACTTACTGATATCTCCCTGAATACAAATACTTCAACTGATGAAAATATCCTAATCCTACAGCAAATGATTGACTCCGCTGAGCCTGAATCTACAGTTGTTATTCCAAATGGAACTTATACGAAGCCTGTTGAGATTACTAAGCCGCTAATTCTGAAAGGTCAATCGAGAAATGATTGCATTTTCGAAATTACAGATGATAAACCTGCGATATTTATTAATACGAAATCCAAAGGTAAAGTGACATTAGAAAATATGACAATCAAGTGGCAGCTTGCTACGAGTGACCAGAGCAAAAATCCTTATGCGGTCGCCGCAAAAGATTCTGTTGTAATAATAAAAAATTGCAGTTTCGAGCCGCTTGGCAATTTCAAACGTTCACCTGAAGCCGTGCGTTCTATCGGTTTTTCTGATATGACTATCGATACCTGCAGGTTCGAAGGATTCGAATATACAGTCTGTTTTGGGGAAGGTTCAAAAGGCACGATACAAAATAGCCTTGTAATGAACAGCGGCCATCAGGGTATTTCACTTTACGAAGGTGCGGTTGTAAAAATTATCGGCAATGTCGTTACAGGTTCTAAATATCATGGTGTTCGCAGTACAGGCGGTACTTTGGATATGAAAGACAACCTTATTATAAAAAATGATAACCGGGGTGTATATCTTGGCAATAAAAGTGCTAATGGTGTGATAGAGAACAACGTGATAATTGGCAACGGCTCAGGGATTAGCGGATTTTCACAATCGAAAGTGACAATTGAAAATAATGTTATGGCCGACAACGGTTACTCTGGAATTGACATGCGTGATTCCTGCAAATTGTCTATTCGTGATAATATAATAAAAGGAAACGAACGCGGCCTGGCTCTATTCAAAGAAAACGGTAAAAATAATAACGAAATCTTTAGAAACACATTCTGGCAGAATAAAACAGAAACACAGGATAT
>CAZMPL010000327.1:0-3302 GCA_964567805.1 uncultured Pirellulales bacterium
AAAAATTATCCAGGGAGGCAAGGGATTTTTTGTCGCTATGCCTTCAAGAAAAATGTGCGATCATTGCGATAATTGCGGTGGGAAAAATCATCTCAGAGCCAGATACTGCAATAATTGTGGAGCTTTACTGAAAGACAATCGCGCTAAAAAAGATTTCAAAGGCAGAATGAAACTTCATGTGGATATCGCTCATCCTATTAATGTGGATTGCAGGAAGATATTCCTGGAACAAGTATCAAATGCCTATAAAGAAGAACTGGAAAAATCAAAACTGCCGGGTTATAAACCTGTCGAAATGGACGATCCAGACGACGAGGATATTCCTGAAATAGTATAATGACAAAATATTATGAAGTAAGGTCCTCAAGAACCTTATCCATAGCGATATTCAGACGCTCATTCAGATCGTATTTGCCGTCTGTGAGTTGTTTGCGCACATTTAAAACTTTATCTTGACGGATTTCCGGTAGAGACGCGATTTTCTTTAATACCTGCCCCATAGGTGTATTATTCAAATTTTCAAGAATTGTTTCCATCATGGCATCTTCTTCCTGAACAGATGAATTTTCAACTGGTAAAACCTTATCATTCTGATTCTTAAAACGATTGTTAATATCAAATTTTGGCATTCAATTACCTTGTTTTTCATACGCCCCAGAAGAAGTATCCTTATTTCTTACCGAAGCTTATAACCACTATATATTGTATATCCCTGAAATCCTTTTATAAGGTTAATACGTTTTACTAACGTTGATATCGACAACTATTCAAAAAAAACTTTAAAATTGTTGATAACTAAATTTGCGTCCCAAAACCTCATAATTTATCGAAAAATCAAGAAAAAAACGTATTATCAGTATTAAAAACCGCATTTCTTAATAACACTCAAATGAATACTGCAAAAATATTTTATTAAGAAATTCTTAATTCGTTCATATACTATATATAGTTGTACTCCTTTTTGAATTCATAATAGCAAATTTCGAATAAATCAGAAGCCTTCCCTATTCAAGCTATAATTACCATCTTTTAACATTTCTTATTTTTCAGTCCTGAAACCATATTATTTATAAAGCTTTTCTTAATTGATTTGGCAAAAATAGAAGCTCCAGGCTGCATATTTCAAAATTTATAGCTTTTCGAAGAAGTTTTTTTGAAAAAAATGATGATAGTGAAATCAGCCCCTGCAAAATCATGCAGATTTATAGATTTATCACAGCTAATTACCTGGTAAAATATTATTCTACAGTGACACTTTTGGCCAGATTTCTTGGTTTATCAACGTCATGGCCTCGCAGTACCGCAGCGTGATATGCCAGGAGTTGTAAAGGAACAACTGCAACCATCGGCTGCAAAAGATCAGGTGTATCCGGTATAGTGATTACATGGTCAGCACATTTCTGTATCTGCTGGTCACCTTCTGTCGCAACAACAATTACCCTGCCGCCCCTGGCTTTCACTTCAGAGATATTACCCATAATCTTGTCATATTGAGCCCCCGAGGTTGCGATGAATACGGCGGGCATACCATCGGCAATCAATGCGATTGGGCCGTGCTTCATTTCAGCGGCAGGAAGACCTTCGGCATGAATATAGCTTATTTCCTTAAGTTTAAGTGCACCTTCGAGCGCAACCGGATAATTTACTCCCCTGCCTAAGAAGAGCCAGTTATTCTTTTCGATATTTGCTTTGGCAATATCCCTGATATGGTCAGACTGTTCTAATACTTTCTTGATTTTGTCAGGAATTAGAGAAAGCTCATACAAGTATTTATCGGCCATTTCAGCACTGATAAGCCGCCTTCTGCCCAATTCTATCGCAATCATAGTCAGAACCGCAACCTGAGCGGTAAAAGCCTTTGTGCTTGCGACACCTATTTCCGGTCCTACGTGGAGATAGACTCCGGCGTCCGTAGCTCGTGCGATAGTGGAACCTACAACATTTACTATACCAAGAACCGTCGCGCCGCGATCCTTTGCTTCTTCTACCGCGGCAAGAGTATCAAGGGTTTCTCCTGACTGGCTTATAGTTATTACAACTGTGCCATCTTCTATAATAGGATTGCGGTATCTGAATTCACTTGCGTATTCTGTTTCAGCCGGGATTCTTGCGAGCTGTTCGAAAAGAAATTCCCCTACCAATCCCGCGTGGAAAGCCGTACCACAAGCGGTTAATATCAGTCTTTTTGTGCGTGTCAGCTCGCGCAGATACTTTTCTATGCCGCCAAGCTTTATTCTATGTTCCTGCCTGTCAATTCTTCCTCCCATACAGATTCCAAGTGCGCCCGGCTGCTCGAAAATCTCTTTGAGCATGTGATGCTCGAATCCACCAAGTTCTATCTGTTCCAGTGAAAACTCGATATGTTCGACATCTTTTGAAACCGCGATGTTATTAATTGTAGTGGTACGAAATCCCTCAGAACCGACTGTTACCATTTCATTATCAGCCAGGTAAATCGCGCTTGTGGTATGTTCTACTATAGCCGCCGCGTCAGAAGCAAGAATATACTCATTTTCACCAACTCCCAATATTAACGGACTACCTTTTCTGGCGCCAATTAACATGTTGGGATAATCCGAGCATATAATTGCAAGGCCGAATGTTCCGTGTAACTCACGAAGAGTACGCTGAACGGCCCATTCGAATTTATTCTGACCATTTAGACCCAAGTCTTCGGTATCATTATTTGCTTTGGCATAAAAATAGCCAATCATTTGTGCAATAACTTCCGAATCTGTCTCTGTTATAAAATTAATTCCCTCACTATTAAGCCATTTTTTTAGGGTGTTATAATTTTCAACAATGCCGTTATGAACTATAGCAATTTTTCCCGTACAATCTATATGAGGATGTGCGTTTACTTGATTTGGCGCACCATGCGTAGCCCAACGTGTATGGCCGATACCGAAAGTCTCACATACTTCAGGTTTGTCCAGGATTTGTTCCAGAGCACTAATTCTGCCTTTCGCTTTTTTAATTTTTATTCCGTCGCAACCTAAAAGAGCAACTCCTGCCGAATCATAACCGCGATATTCAAGGCGTTTCAATCCTTCTATCAGGATTGGCTGTGCCATTTTTTTACCAAGATAAGCTACTATTCCACACATGCAATTTCTTTCAAAAACGGATTTCTGAATATTTTTCCCGGCTGCTCTGGATGATTTATACTAAATCTTCAGCCATTCGCACAATAATAAGAATTATAACGCCAAATAAGAGGATTGTCTTTAATTATTTCTAAATATAAAAACTGCCTCAATTAAACAGTTGAATTTACGGCAAAGCGCATTTAGTATATTAGC
>CAZMPL010000327.1:3312-4063 GCA_964567805.1 uncultured Pirellulales bacterium
TGTTCAATATATCAAAAATGAAGAAAGGTTGATGATGGATAATTTGTTTTCTATTAAAGATAAAGTAATAGTGATTACCGGCGCTGGAGGTGTTCTTTGCAGCACAATGGCAATTTCACTGGCAAAAGCCGGAGCAAAAATAGCCGTACTCGATATTATGGAAGCCGCGGCAAATAAAGTCGCAGCACAAATCAAAGTAGAAAAAGGCCGGGCTTTAGCGGTGAAATGCAACGTGCTCGATAAACAAAGCATCGAGGACGCTAAAAATAAGGTTATTTCCAAATTTGGGCAAATCGACATATTAATTAATGGCGCAGGCGGAAATAAAAAAGAAGCAACTACATCTCCCGACTTAACTTTTTTTGACTTACCTGCGGAAGCCATCAGATTTGTTTTCGATTTGAATTTTATCGGAACATTATTACCTTCACAGGTTTTCGGAAAAGAAATGGCACAAAAAGGTTCGGGACAGATACTTAATATATCAAGCATGAACGCATTTAGACCTTTAACAAAAATCGCGGCATATTCCGCGGCCAAAGCGGCTATAAGTAATTTTACTCAATGGCTCGCCGTTCATGTCTGCCAGAACTATTCAAAAGAAATTCGAGTAAACGCGATTGCACCGGGATTTTTCCTGACTGAGCAGAATCGTTTCTTATTAACTGATGAAAAAACCGGCGAGCTTACGCCGCGAGGTAAAACAATTCTCGACCATACACCTATGGGAAGATTCGGACAGGCTGACGAA
>CAZMPL010000328.1:0-2350 GCA_964567805.1 uncultured Pirellulales bacterium
GAATTTTCTTTTCCTTCCAACAAATTAATAAGATTTTTTTACAGGATTTACCTTCGATACTGGGTACCTTTTATCGGGCGTTTTATATCCGGTGACAAACATGCCTACAAATATTTAAATACGAGTATCGAACAATTCCACAACATAAATGAATTTTCTTCACTGATGCGAAATACCGGATTTCAGAATGTTATCGCTGTTCCGCTGGCTTTCGGAATAGCCTGTATATATAAGGGCACAAAAATAAATAGTTAATAACTCTTTACCTGTAAAAAAACTATGTTGATTTATCGATTATTGCCCGATATAGTAAGAGTCTGTTTTAATTGATATTTACCGCTAAATCTTATATAATAAGGGTTTATAAAAAGTAATTTATATTTACCGGTTATGTCTCTTATAAATCTGGAGGTATTCATAATATGAATATTAAAAGTATAGTAACACTGCTGCTGATATGTGTATTTTGTTTTTCCTGTACATCAACTGAAAAATCCACTGAGAATGTAAATTTGAAAATTGACAGTAAATACACTCCGGAAGAGACTGCTATAGTGACTCTTAAACTTGAAGGACCAACTTTGAAAGGTACACCAAAAGTTGTTGAAGCCAATGATACTTCATCCGCTTTCTTCGAAAAAATCGGAACATCAGAAGATGTCAGGAAGATGTCAAATAATATATGGATAGCCGTATTAAAATCGGGAGAATCATATGTAATTGGCTGGATCGTCAAAAATAATAAAATGTTCGGGTACTGCTCGGAACCATTCGTGGCAAAAAACGGACTCGATGTCACGTTCTCGCCCGGCATGCCCGTAACTCTCGAATACGATATCAGCAAACCAGAAGAAGGTGTCGATGTTTTTCCTGCTATTTTATTGGTTTCCAGAAAAGCAACAACTAATGGCAAACTTGCGATAATGGATTTCACAACAAAAATAATTAAAGAACCGAAAGTTGAAAACATTGAAGGATTAGCCCGAGGTACATTCCAGATACAGGCACAATCTTTGCAAGCCGAAATTAATATCGATAGCAGAAAAGTGTTTCTTTATGATAAACGCTTTATAGAAATCGAGCAGGAAAAAGTCCAGCGTGTCAAAGCGGAGTTTCCATTACTCGATACTACAGTCGAAGATGGTGACGTAAATATCAAAGGTGTAGCATTCAATACCGCGGGAGAACCGCTTTCGAATGAAATTATAAAGTTAATTCCAATTCAGGATAATGCTCCAAGATTTGATTTGTACTATCCTGAAGTGACTACTGACGCCCAGGGACATTTCGAGTTCAAAGGTGTTCGCCCGGATACTAATGTTTTAATAAAAACAGTCGGCGGCAGTACAAACCTTCTCCCAAAATATTTAACGAAAAACATGAATTTATGGGTAGAATTCCTCGTAGGAAAACTTAATCAGCAGATTTTCGCAGATTACGCTATCCCGGAATTTATGGTTGAATGGAAAGACGGTCAATCAGAATCTATACTGGGATTATTCGGCAAAACAGCAGTAATTAAAACATGGTCTTCGTCGTATCCCCCGAGTATAGAAGCACTTTCCGAATTTAATTCTCTTGCCAGGGAATATAAGGATAACGAAAATATTGTTTTTGTCACGATGAATGTAGATTATAAAAGAAGCAATTGGGACGAAGCGGTAAAGAAATTGAACTATGATGGATTACGTCACTGCTGGTATAAAATTGATAACAACCTTGCTTTGAATAGACCTGTTCCATATGCAATTATTTTCGATAAAAAGAATATGGTTCATGCGGAAGGCGTAAATCTTGATATTCGTGAAGAGCTGAAAAAAGTTATCGAAGCCTCCGAAGAAAAATAAAACTTTGTACTCATATTACAAAATGGAAGTGAGCATGGATGTCATATCCGAAAAATGATTTTCAGGGAAAGAAAGTTTTAGTAATGGGACTTGGCCGCTTTGGCGGCGGCACAGACGCGGCTCAATTCGCATCTTCCGTCGGTGCGCAAGTAATCGTTACCGATTTAGCGTCACCAGATAAGCTTGCCAATTCAATTAAAGAACTCGAAGGATTTCCAAATATCGAATTTCATCTTGGTTACCATGATGAAAAAGATTTTAAAACTTCAGATATTGTCATAGCAAATCCCGCCGTACCTTATGATAATAAATTTCTGCAAACAGCCCGCAACGCAGGCAAACTTGTAACCTCACAGATAAATATTTTCTTCGAATTATGTCCGGCAAAAATAATAGGTATTACCGGCGCTAACGGCAAGAGTACAACAACATCACTTACAGCACACCTTTTAAAATCTCAAATCTCAAATCTCAAATTTCAGATATGTCCACCTCAAGCGAAG
>CAZMPL010000328.1:2450-4060 GCA_964567805.1 uncultured Pirellulales bacterium
TACTCAGTACGAGAACGTTTGGCTCACAGGCAATATCGGCAACCAGCCATTTCTTACCGCACTCGATAAAATCAAACCGAATGACCTGGTCGTCATAGAGCTTTCGAGTTTTCAAATTGAACAGTTGGCGGAATTTAAAAGAGCACCTGATATCGCTCTTTTAACTAATCTGACACCAAACCATCTTGACCGATATGGTACATTTGAAAAATATTGTGCCGCTAAAGAATATATTTTCAAATACCAGAAGCTCGATAAAAACAATCCCGCAATCTCAATTTTCAACGCCGAAGATGAAATTGCTTCTGAATGGTACGAAAAATATAAAAACGATAAAGGCAGAACCTGTTTCAAATTCTCTGCCGACGATGTCACTGAAGATATCTGCAAAGACTACAAATTACCCGGCCGTGCAAATCGCTCGAACCTCGCTGCCGCTCTATCTATCGCAAGATTATTTAATATAAACGATGACTGTATAAAAAAATCATTACCAGATTTCAAAGCATTACCTCACCGTCTCGAATTAGTTGCAGATAAGAACGGCATACGTTGGTATAACGACTCGAAGGCTACCACACCAGAAGGAGCAATTACCGCTCTCAACGCGTTTGATAAACCAATAATTTTAATCGCAGGCGGCTACGATAAGCACTTACCTTTCGACCAAATGGCCGAAAATATTATCGAAAAAGCTAAAGCCGTAATCCTAATCGGCCAAACCACACCAATAATTGCTAAGGCAATTGAAGAGCAAAAAAGCAAAAAAGCAAAAGAAAAAGGGTGGCAGCCTCAAGCGAAGCTTGGGGATGGTTCTCTTCCAGAGACGAAAGTTGATATAGTCAAATCGCTTTCCGACGCAGTGACATTAGCTCACAGCCTTGCCGAGCCCGGCGACGTTGTCTTATTAAGTCCTGCCTGCGCAAGCTATGACATGTTCGAAAACTACGAGCAACGCGGCCATCAATTCGCACAACTCGCTAAGTCACTTTATTGAAAAGATTCACTTAATCTAACCTGAAGATATTTAGTTAGCAGTTCCAGCTTCTTCTTTTTTCTTAAAGAATCTTTGAACAGCTTTTTTGCCATCTGGTTTCAGGACAAATATATCTTCTTTGGTTAAGCCTGCTTGCTTTGCAATTTCAAGACCATAGGTAAATAATCCCGCATTAGTGCCTTGATGACTATCACTTCCAAAAGTAAATTTTGCACCGGCTTTTTTGGCCATTTTTACAAACTTCAATTTCGGTACCTTAGCATATTCATTAATCTCAAACGCAATTTCATTTTTTACAGCGGCATCAATCATCATGCGCATTATATCATCGGTCCAGAGAGTATCGTAATCATCCGCAATATCTTTAGGAAGAAATGTTGTCCAGCCAAAGATATCAATTGGTTCTGTTGTGAGGACTTGCATGTTTAAATCGACATATCTTTTCATAAAGGCTTCTTTATCATTGACTCTATAATTCGAACTATCGATAAGAAGCCATCTCCCATCTTCCTGCGGCATTGACAGTGCATCCATTAAAACATAATCAACCTGAGATAATGACTCTACGGAAAATTGCTTTGACCAACCCACATGTAAAGGCTGCAAACCAATA